>JAUSDK010000159.1 GCA_030650875.1 Polaromonas sp. | reverse complement strand
GCGCTGGAGTCGGCCAACCACGACGCCGCCGTGCGCGTGGTGGTGATCCAGGGCCACGAAAGCATTTTTTCGGCCGGCAATGACATTGGCGACTTCCTGAAAAATCCGCCCGCCACGCAGGAATCGCCGGTGTTTCGCTTTTTGCGCGGCATCAGCAGCTTTCCCAAGCCCATCGTGGCGTCGGTTTGCGGACCGGCTGTGGGCATTGGCACCACCCTGCTGCTGCATTGCGACCTGGTCTATGCCGGCGACAACGCGGCGTTTTCCATGCCGTTTGTCAACCTGGGACTGTGCCCGGAAGCGGCGTCCAGTTTTCTGGTGCCGCAGTTGATGGGTTATCCGCGTGCCGCCGAAGCGCTGCTGCTGGGCGAACCCTTCTCGGCTGAAACCGCGCTGGAGGTGGGCCTGATCAATCGCATCGTGCCGCCCTCCGAGGCCAACGCGCTGGCCCAGCGGCAAGCGCTCAAGCTGGTTGCCAAACCCCTGAGTTCCCTGCTGGAAACCAAACGCCTGATGAAAAAAGGCAATGCCGGCATGGTGGCCGAACGCATGGCTGAAGAAGGCGCCAGCTTTGGGCGCATGCTGCAGGAGCCGGCGGCGCGGGAAGCGTTTGGCGCGTTCATGGAAAAGCGCAAGCCTGATTTTTCGGCTGTTTGAGCACGAATTAGGCACGCATGACCAAAGCACCGCACCCGGACGCCATGGCGTCTGTCGAATTCGAGGAAGAATTCATCGCCGGCCTGAAAAGCATCTTTGAAGAAAAAATCGTCTTCAACCAGGTGCTGGGCCTGAAGATCACCTCGCTTCGGCCCGACCGCGTGACGGCACGCATCGACATGCGGCACGAGCTGATTGGCCATCCTGCCTACAACCGGATTCACGGCGGCGTCATCAGCGCCGGGCTGGACGCCATGGGCGGGCTGGCGGTGATGGCCGCCATTGGCGCGCGGCACATGGACGAAACCCCGGCGCAGCGCTTGCACCGCTTTTCCAAGCTGGGCACGATTGACCTGCGGGTGGACTACTTGCGCCCGGGCATCAGCGAGTACTTTGAACTGCGGGCCGAGGTGCTGCGGCTGGGTTCGCGCGTGGCCAGCACGCGCATGGAGTTTCTGGGCGCCGATGGAAAGCTCTTTTCCACGGGTGCGGCGGCCTACATCGTTTCCTAGTGTTGGCGACCGGCCTCGTCCAGCGCCTGCAAAAATGTTCGGCGCCACCAGTGCACATCCTGCGTCCTGATATTTTCAAGCATCTTTTGGTGGCGTGACTGCCGCTCCGGCAGCGGCATTTGCAGTGCCCGCTGCAGGGTGTCGGCCGTTCCGTCGGTGTCGTAGGGGTTGACCAGCAAGGCTTCTTTGAGCTGTGCTGCGGCGCCTGCAAAGCGCGACAGCACCAGCACGCCCGGGTCGGCCGGATCTTGCGCGGCCACAAACTCCTTGGCCACCAGGTTCATGCCGTCGCGCAGCGGCGTCACCAGCGCCACGCGCGCCGCTCGGTACAGCCCCGGCAGGCATTCGCGCGCCACGTTTCGGTGCATGAAGCGGATCGGCATCCAGTCCAGTTCCCCAAAATTGCCGTTGATGGCGCCGCACAGGCCTTCGAGTTCCTGGAGTAAATCGGTGTAGGCGCCCATGTCTTCGCGGCTGGGCGATGCGACCTGGATCAGCGTGGCGCTGCGCAGGTTTTCGGGGTATTTTTGCAGCAGGGTCTGAAACGCGCGCAGGCGCTGCGGCAGGCCTTTAGAGTAGTCCAGACGCTCCACGCCGAGCAGCAGCTTGCGGCGGTCGTATTCATGCTTCATGTGGTCGTACATGTCGCTTGCGGCCTTGGCGTGCGTGAGTGCGGCGAATTCGTCCACATCAATGCCAATCGGGAACGCGCCCGCCTGCACGGTGCGGTTGAAGGCCCGAAAGCGGTTTTGGCCCAGGTCCTCGGCGCCTGCCTCTGCCTGCACGTAGCGCGAAAAATGAAGCAGGTCGGCCTCGGTCTGAAAGCCCACCAGGTCATAGGCAAACAGCGCGCGCATCAGCCATTCGTGCTGGGGAATGGCGGCCAGCACCAGCTGCGGCGGCAGTGGAATGTGCAGAAAAAACCCGATGCGCTGGGTGCAGCCCAAGGCGCGCAATTCGGCCGCCAGCGGTATCAGGTGGTAGTCGTGCACCCAGATGATGTCGTCGGGCCGGAGCTGCGTCATCAGCTTGCGCGCAAACAGCTGGTTGACGCGGCGGTAGGCGCCAATGTAGTCCGCATCGAAGCGGGCCAGGTCCAGCCGGTAGTGAAATACGGGCCACAACACGCCGTTGCTGTAGCCGAGGTAGTAGCCGGCATGGTCTTGCGCGCACAAGTCCACCGTGGCCAGCGTGACGTTGCCGGCTTGCTGCAGCTTTAACGCGCCTTCCCCGGGCGCGCTGCCTTCGGCGATGGCGCCGCTCCAGCCAAACCACAGCCCGCCGGTGGCATGCAGCGCGTCGCCCAGCGCCACTGCCAGGCCGCCTGCAACGGCCTGGCTGGGGTCGGCGACGCGGTTGGACACCACGACTAGTCTAGCCATGTGACCCCATCAGGAGCGAAAGATGCTGAGGGTGACGTGCGCCGCGAAGGGCCGCCCCGAGCAAGCACAGCCCCCTTGGGGGGCAGCGTATTACACGAAGTGAAAAGCGTGGGGGCAAAATATTCATACTTGGGAGTCCCAGGGAGCTGACAGGCGCACCGCAGCGTTGATGATGCCCACCATCGAGTAGGTCTGCGGGAAATTTCCCCACATTTCACCCGTGACCGGGTGCGTGTCTTCGGACAGCAGGCCCAGGTGGTTGCGTGCAGCCAGCATGGCGGCAAAAATCTCGCGCGCCTGGGCTTTGCGGCCAATCCGCGCCAGCGCATCAATGCGCCAGAAGGTGCAGATGTTGAAGGCCGTTTCCGGCTTGCCAAAATCGTCGGGGGCTTCGTAGCGGCGCATGTAGGGGCCGTCGCACAAATGGATTTCCAGCGCGTCGACGGTGGCCACAAAGCGCGGGTCTTTCGGGTCAATGAAGCCGACCTCGATCATCAGCAGTACGCTGGCGTCCAGGTCGCGGCCGCCAAAACTCTCGGCAAACGCCTGGCGCTCTTCGCTCCAGGACTCACGCAAAATGCGCTCCTGCATGCGCTGCGCATGCTCCTGCCAGTAGGCTGCACGTTCGGGCAGCGCCAGCACCAGCGCGATTTTTGCCAGCCGGTCGCAGGCGGCCCAGCACATCAGTGCCGACGAGGTATGAACCCGGGCCCGCGTGCGCAGCTCCCACATGCCAGCGTCGGGCTTGTCGTAGGTGCGCGCGGCTTGCTCGCCCACGTCTTCAAGCCGCTTGAACTCGGCCAGGCCGGCGCGGTGCAGCAACCGGTGGTCATGAAAGGCCTGCGCCGCGCCCAGCACCACGTTGCCATACACGTCGTGCTGAAAATGTTCCTGTGCCTGGTTGCCCACGCGCACCGGGCCCATGCCCCGGTAGCCGCTCAGGTGGTCCATCATGACTTCCGGCAGTTCACGCTCCAGGCCAATGCCGTACAGCGGCTGGATGTGCCCGCCCTTGGCCTGCACCACCACGTTGCTGAGCCAGCGCAGGTAGTCTTCCATGGTGCTGACCTCGGACAGGCTGTTGAGCGCCCGCACCACAAAGAACGCGTCGCGCAGCCAGCAGTAGCGGTAGTCCCAGTTGCGCTGGCTGCCAGGCGCTTCGGGGATGCTGGTGGTCATGGCCGCCACGATGGCGCCGGTGTCTTCAAACAGTGACAGCTTGAGCGTGATGGCCGCGCGGATCACGGCGTCCTGCCACTCCAGCGGAATGTGCAGGCGCTGCGTCCACTGGCGCCAATAGTCCACGGTTTCCTGCTCAAACAGCCGCGCCGTGTCGGCAATTCCGCCCGCCAGCGACTCGTCTGCACCCAGCAAAAAATCATGCGCGCGCGTCAGCACAAAAGGCTGTTTGGACAGCAGGTGCGACAGCGGCGCGTCGGTGTTGAGCCGCAGCGTCAGCGCGTCCCCCACGTAGCGCAGGTGGTTGCTGCCCTGCGTGATCAGGGGCTGGCGGCGGCCCCAGTCAAAACGGATGTCGAGCGATACGCGAATGCGCGGTGCGCCGTGCAGGGGCCGCACGCGCCGCACCAGCGTCATGGGCTTGAAAAACCGCGCGCGGCTGTAAAAGCGCGGTGCGAAGTCAATGATCTCTATGGCCTGGCCGTTGCGGTCATACAGCTCGGTGTGCAGCACGGCGGTATTCGGTTCGTACCACTGCCTGGCGTGCGCGAAGTCTTCGATTTCAATGGCAAAGGCGCTGGACGGGTCGGTGTCGTCGTTGCCAGGCGACAGCAGGGCGTTGAACACCGGGTCGCCGTCAAAGCGCGGCAGGCAGCACCAGACGATGCGTCCGCGCGCATCAATCAAGGCGCTGAACGCGCAGTTGCCGATCACTCCCAAGGCCAGCGAGGGCTCGGCCGGAGGGGAAAAGCGTGAAGCATCGCTGACAGCCGTCATGGGGTGATCCTGTTCATTGGTTCATTGGTTCATTGGTTCATGCGTTCTTTGGGGGTGGGTGGCGCCGGGCTGGCAGGCCAGGCGCAGCCATTGCCGCAGCGCCGCAGGCGACGGACAACGGTAGTGGGCCAAGGTGCGGCCTTCGCCGACCTTGATGCCTTGGCCGCCTAACAGCTGCACGGCCGAAAATCCAGCTTCATCGGTCGTGTCGTCGCCCGCAAACAGCGGTAGCCGTCCGGCAAAAGGCGCGGTTGCCATGAAGGCTTTGATCGCCGTGCCTTTGCTGATGCCGGCGGGCTTGACCTCCAACACTGATTTGCCTCGGAGTAACTCCAGCCCGGGCGTGCCCTGGACCGCATCCTGCATCACCTGCAGGGCCAGTGTCTCCAGTGCGGGCGCATGGCGGTAGTGCAGGGCGACCGCGGCTGACTTGACTTCAACGCGCAGGCCGGTGTGGCGCGCCGCCAGCGCCGTGGCCAGGCGCACCACCGCCTGCAAATCGGGCGACGCCAGGCAGATCGCCTCGCCCCCGGTCGCGCGGTGCTGGGCGCCATGCTCGGCGGCAGACGGTAGCCGCAGGGGCGCCAGAAAGTCGTCCAGGTCTGCGAGCCTGCGCCCGGACACAATAGCCAGCGCGCCGTTCAGTTGCGCCGCCAGTTGCGTCAGCACGGGAATCAAATCAGCGGCGAGTTGCACCGCTTCGGGCTGTGGCGCCAGGTCGGCCAGCGTGCCGTCAAAGTCCAGAAAAAGTGCGGTTTGCGGACCTATGCAGGGCAGGGGTGGTGAAGCAAAGGAAGATAGCGGCAGGGGCATAGGCGTCCCACCTTAACAAGCCTGCCCGGAAATGGCTGTAGGCCGGAGTCGATGATTGCCGGCCGATTCAGCCCGCTTGCGCTGCCTCAAAGCAGCCGCTGTGCCGCACCGCAGCCACCCGCGCCTGGTGAATCGACTCGCCAATTTGCGGGCCTGTTTTTCCCGCCGCCATGACCTCGGCCGCGACCTGGTCGGTAGCCACGGCCTGGGCTGCGGCCAGCGCCTGCAGCAGCCACGGGCGCTGCGGGTAGGGCGACTGCGCCAGCCCTAGCCTGCCGCGTGCATCGCATTCGCAGGCCAGCAAGATGTCGGCAAAGCGCTGCGGCTTGCGGAACGCGTCGCAGCGCTCCAGCAGCCGCACCACGGCAGCCGGGCTGAAGTCGCGGCTGCGGTGAATGTTGCCGTGCTCGCGCGCCACCACGTCGGCGATTTCTCGGCAATCGGTGGGCACGCGCAGCCGCGCGCACAGGCCCTTTAGCAGGCGTGCGCTGCGCTCCTCGTGGCCCACATGCCTGGGCAGTATTTCGGCGGGCGTCGTGCCTTTGCCCAGGTCGTGGCCCAGGCAGGCAAAGCGCACCGGCAAGGGGGCCTGCAACTGCGCCGCCATGTCCAGCACCATCATCAGGTGAATGCCGGTGTCGACTTCGGGGTGGTAGTCGGCGCGCTGCGGTACGCCCCACAGCCTGGCCACTTCAGGCAGCAGCCGGTGGAGGGCGCCGCATGCGCGCAATACCTCGAACATCCGGGAAGGGGTGGCTTCCATCAGTCCGCGCGCCAGTTCCTGCCAGACGCGTTCGGGCACCAGCGCATCGACTTCGCCATCGGCCACCATCTCCTCCATCAGCGCCTCGGTTTCGGGAGCCACTGAAAAATCGGGAAACCGGGCCGCAAAGCGCGCCAGCCGCAGGATGCGCACCGGGTCTTCGCGGAACGCGTCGGTGACATGGCGCAGCACCTTGTGCTGAAGATCCTGCTGTCCGCCAAAGGGATCAACCAGTGCCGAAAAGTCAGGCTCAAACAGGTCATGGGCCCCATCGGTACGCGCAGGCGCAGCTATTGAATTGATCGTAAGGTCACGCCGCGCCAGGTCTTGCTCCAGCGTCACGTCGGGCGCGGAATGCACGACAAAGCCGCGGTAGCCGCGCGCCGTGTTGCGCTCGGTGCGCGCCAGCGCGTATTCCTCATGCGTGTGCGGATGCAAAAACACCGGAAAGTCCCGGCCCACTGGCAGATAGCCCTGGGTCATCAGTTCTTCGGGCGTGGCGCCCACCACGACCCAGTCGTGGTCTTGTACGGGCAAGCCCAACAAGGCATCGCGCACCGCACCGCCGACCATGTAGATTTTCATGCCGGCAGTTTAGCGGCTCTTGCCTTTATGGCTGCAGCCGGTAGGGCTCTTCAAACGACCTGAAGTCGTGCTCCGCGCGTGCGTCATCGATCCAGGCCTGGACGCCCGGGAGGGCACACAGGCGCCCGATGTAGGCGGAAATGTCGGCTGGCACTGGCAGGGCATAGCTTTTCAGCCGCATGCACACGGGCGCAAAAAACGCATCGGCAATGCTGAAGTCGCCCATCAACATAGAACTCTGGTGCGCCGAAAGCAATGCCCGCCACATCACCACAAGACGCGCCACATCGGCGCGCACGGCCGGCTTGTCGCGCCAGATCAGCTGGCCCACCTCTGCCAGGTCGGCTTCAATGTTCATGGGGCAGGCCGCGCGCAGGGCGCCAAAGCCGCTGTGCATTTCGGCGCACACGCTGCGCGCGCGGGCCCGTTCCGGCACGCTGGCGGGCCACAGTTGCTTGTCGGGAAAGCGCTCGGCCAGGTACTCGGCAATCGCCAGCGAATCCCAGACCACCAGGCCGTCGTCGTCCAGCGTGGGCACCTTGCCTGCGGGGCTGACCTGGCCGATTTGCGTCTTGAAGCCCGAACCGGCGTCAAAGGAATCAAAGCGCAGCTTGATTTCCTCGAAAGGAATGCCGGCCTGCTTGAGCAGCACCCACGGCCGCATCGACCAGGAGGAGTAGTTTTTATTGCCGATGTAGAGCTTGAGCATGGGGTTCCGATCTGCTGACAGGGTGTGCGGTTTTTTTGCCCACGGCGGGGGCTGTGGCTTAAAAGCGTCCGGCGGTTTTTCGTTTGGCCATCAGGCCGCTGCGCAGGCCTTGTGCGCCCAGATAGCTTGGGCCAATGGCCGCCAGTGCGGCGGGCTCGATGCCCAGCGCCTGCAGGCCGGGCAACTGGCCGCTGGCCACGTTGTCGGTCTTCATGGCGTCGAGGTTGTCGCGGCTCAGTACCGGCTCGCCTGGTGCCAGTTCCATCAGCCTGGCCTGCACGCGCGCCAGTGCGTCGGGCAGTCCAATCACGGTTCGGCCCTTGCCGCCGTTGATGCCGGCATAGCGCCCGGCCAGTTCCACCAGTTGCTTGAGCGTGAAGACCTCGGGCCCGCAGACTTCATAAGTCTGGCCAATGGTGCCCGGTGTTTGCAGGCAGTGCACCACCGCGCGGGCCACGTCCTCGACCCACACCGGCTGAAACCGCGCCTGGCTGCCCGCCAGCGGAATGACAGGAAACACCTGCTGCAGCGAGGCAAAGGTGTTGAGGAACTTGTCCTCGGCGCCAAAAATCACGCTCGGGCGCAGTATCGTCAGGTCCAGCCCGGCGCCCGCCAGTACCGCCTCGCCGCGCGCCTTGCTGCGCTGGTACATCGAGGCCGAATCCAGCGAGGCCCCGAGCGCGCTGATGTGCACGACGCGCCGCACGCCGCTGGCCTTGCAGGCCTGCGCCAGCGCCAGCGGCAACTGCACATGCGCTTTTTCAAAAGCGTCTTCCGTGCCGTGCAATATGGCGATCAGGTTGACCACGGCGTCGTGCCCGGCCAGCAGTGGGGTCAGCGAGGCGCTGTCATGCGCGCGGGCCTCGATCACGTCGACCAGGGGCAGCATCAGCAGGTGCTGGGCGTTGCGGCGGCGGCGCGTGACCACGGTCACGCGGCATTGCGCTTCAACCAGTTTTTCGCAAACATGCCGGCCCACAAAGCCGGTCCCGCCGAGGATGAGGATTTTTTTCATGGGGTCTAATTTAGCGCGTTTGGCAAGGGTTTGGCCGAAAACCGATGATTTGAACGTTTTAGGGCTTCGTCCCAATAAATAGCCGCAAGGCCGCCGTGAAAAAGGGCGTGCAAGCCGCCGTTGGCCTACACGGGGCGGCCCGCCAGGTCCCCATAATGAAAGGATGAATATTTTTGAAGCCTTGCGCATCAGCCACGTCACTCAGCGCGCGCTGGCTGACCACTTGATCCAGACCCACGGCGACTCTCCTGACAGGATGTCGCTTTTCAGCGAACTCAAGCGTGAACTGGCCGCGCACGCCGCTGCCGAGGAGCGATTTTTCTATGTGCCGCTGATTGCGCATGACATGACGCAGGAGCCTTCGCGCCATGGCATCGCCGAGCACCACCAGATGGACAAACTGGTCGAGCAACTGGAAACCACCGATTTCAGCTCACCGGCCTGGCTGGTCGCGGCCAAAGCCTTGCACCACAAGATTTACCACCACCTTGAAGACGAAGAGCAGGGCGTGTTTCAGTTGGCTGGCAAGGTGCTGAGCGAGGCTGAAAAACGGTCGCTGGCCAAGGAATACGAAGGCGAATTCGCCTCGCAGCGCCTCAAGGGGTGAGCCGGGAAGAGGGCGCAAGCCCACCCTGATCCCGTCCTGCCTATTTTGGGTCTTCCTGCGGCGGGGGCGTGGCGTGCGGCGGTTCCGGCTTTTCCAGCAGATTGACCAGGTGCGGCATCAGGGCAAAGATCGCCAGCGCCAGCAGGGTACTGAGCACTGCCGTGGACTCGCGCCCCATGCCGGCTGCCACGCCAATCGCGGCTGTCAGCCAGATGCCTGCCGCCGTGGTCAGGCCCTTGACCCGTTCGTCATGGTCACTCTTGAGGATGGTGCCGGCGCCGAGAAAACCGATGCCTGCAATGATGCCCTGGATCACCCGGCTCATGTCGCTGCTGGGCATTCCGGCCTGCTGGGACAGCAACACAAACAGGGCCGCCCCTATGGCCACCAGCATGTGCGTGCGCACGCCCGCCGCCTTGCCTTTTTGTTCGCGCTCAATGCCCAGCAATCCGCCCAGCAGCGCGGCCAGTGTCAGGCGAAGCACCATGCGCGTCACCTCGCCGACATCGGTCAGATCTGAAAACTCGGAAATGAAGGTTTCACGGACCAACTGCCACCCGCTTGAAGCCATGCAAACTCCTCTGGTTGACGCAGGAAAAGGCGGATTTCGGCCGGCCTTCAACCTGTGTATTTAAAAAAGTGCCATTGGCGCTTACAGGACGATCGGTTCAAACTATTTAATCAATAGCAATCAGGTCTTTGTGATTTTTTTCGGCTTGCCAAAATCGTCGATCGCCACATAAGTCACGCTGGCCTCTGTGACCTTGATATAACGGCCCTGCGCGCGAAAGCGCTCGGCATAGACCTCGACCTGCACCGTGATCGACGTGGTGCCAATGCGGGTCACGCTGGAGAAAAACGACAAAATGTCGCCGACCCGGACCGGCTGCTTGAAGACAAACTGGTTGACCGCCACGGTGGCCATGCGGCCATCCACGTAGCGCGCCGGCACCACCGCGCCCGCCAGATCTACCTGGGCCATGACCCAACCGCCAAAAATGTCCCCATTGGCGTTGCAGTCGCGCGGCATCGGAATTACTTTGAGCACCAGTTCCTTGTCGGTGGGCAGTTGCACGCCCAATGACTTGTCGTCGGCATGGGTGCTGGCCGATGCGGCATGGCCCGTTGAGGCGCTGGATTCAGAAGACATAGGCACAATCTCACAAGAAATTTTAAATTCCCAACGATTGTCACTCATGCGCTCCCGAGCTACCACGGCCGATTCTTCCCTTTCCGCGCCTTCTGCCACCCCCAGCGGGCCAACCGCCGGCCCGGCCCGTTCAGACTGGGGCACGCTGACGCGGCTGTTTCCCTATTTGTGGGAATACAAGTGGCGCGTGGCGGCGGCGCTGGCCTTCATGGTGGGCGCCAAGCTGGCCAACGTGGGCGTGCCGCTGCTGCTGAAAAACCTGGTCGACACCATGAATTTCAAGCCCGGCGATGTGCAGGCCGTGCTCGTGGTGCCGGTGGCTTTGCTGATAGGTTATGGACTGCTGCGGCTGTCGACCACGCTGTTCACCGAGTTGCGCGAGCTGGTGTTTGCCAAGGCCACCGAAGGCGCGTCGCGGCGCATTTCGCTGGAGGTGTTTCGCCACCTGCACGCGCTCAGCCTGCGCTTTCACCTGGAGCGGCAAACCGGCGGCATGACGCGCGACATCGAGCGCGGCACGCGCGGCGTGCATTCGCTGATCTCGTATTCGCTCTATAGCATCATTCCCACGCTGATTGAAGTGACGCTGGTGCTGACCTTGCTGGCCGTCAAGTTTGACGTCTGGTTTGCTGGCATCACCGGCATTGCGCTGGTGTTCTACATTTTCTTTACGGTCAAGGTCACCGAATGGCGCACCCAGTTCCGAAAAACCATGAACGAGCTCGACTCGTCGGCGCACAGCCGCGCCGTTGACTCGCTGCTTAATTACGAAACCGTCAAGTACTTCAACAACGAGGAATTCGAGGCGCTGCGCTACGACGAAAACCTCAAGCGTTACCGTGCTGCCGCCATCAAGAGCCAGCGCACGCTGAGCCTGCTCAACGCCGGGCAGCAATTAATCATTGCCATCGGCCTGGTCGCCATGCTGTGGCGTGCCACGCAAGGCGTGGTCGATGGCCGCATGACCCTGGGTGACCTGGTGATGGTCAACGCCTTCATGATCCAGCTTTATATTCCACTGGGGTTTCTGGGCGTGATTTACCGTGAAATCAAGCAAAGCCTGACCGACCTCGAAAAGATGTTCACGCTGATGGAGCGGGAGCGCGAAATTGCCGACCAACCCGGCGCGCAGCCGCTGCGCATCGAGGGCGCACCGGCCGTGCGCTTTGAAAACGTCAGCTTCGCCTACGACCCCGCGCGCCCCATCCTGCACAACGTCAGCTTTGAAATTCCGCCCGGCAAAACCGTGGCGGTGGTCGGCTCGTCGGGCGCCGGCAAGTCCACGCTGGCGCGCCTGCTCTACCGCTTTTACGACGTGCAGCAAGGCCGCATCACCATCGCCGGGCAGGACATCAAGCAGGTCACACAGGCCAGCGTGCGCCGTGCCATCGGCATCGTGCCGCAAGACACCGTGCTGTTCAACGACACGATCGAATACAACATCGCCTACGGCAAGCCCGGCGCAACGCATGAAGAGGTCGAGGAAGCCGCCCGCGCCGCGCGCATCCACGCCTTCATTGCCTCCACGCCCCTGGGCTACCAGACCATGGTCGGTGAGCGCGGCCTGAAGCTCTCGGGCGGTGAAAAGCAGCGCGTGGCCATTGCCCGCACCTTGCTGAAAAACCCGCCCGTGGTGATTTTTGATGAAGCAACCTCGGCCCTGGATTCGGCCAACGAGCGCGCCATCCAGACCGAACTGCGCACGGCCGCCCAGAACAAAACCACGCTGGTGATTGCGCACCGGCTTTCGACCGTGGTGGACGCGCACGAGATTCTGGTGATGGACGCCGGCCGCATCAGTGAACGCGGCAACCACGCTGCGCTGCTGGCCGCCAACGGGCGCTACGCCGAAATGTGGGCCCTGCAGCAACAGGCGAGCGAACACATTCTGGATGAAATCGGGGTCTAGCGTTTTCCCTGTCGCCAGCTGTCTTCTCAAACCGATAATCCCCCCATGGAAACCAAATGGCTTGAGGATTTTGTCAGTCTTGCGGACACCCGCAGCTTTAGCCGCTCGGCCCAGCTGCGCCACGTCACGCAGCCCGCGTTTTCCCGGCGCATTCAGGCGCTGGAGACATGGGCGGGCACTGACCTCGTTGACCGAAGTTCCTATCCCACGCGCCTGACACCGGCCGGACAGACGCTTTATACCCAGGCGCTGGAAATGCTGCAGGGACTGCAGTCCACTCGGGCGATGCTTCGCGGCCACAGCTCTGCGGGACAGGACTTCATTGAGTTTGCGGTGCCGCACTCGCTGGCTTTCACGTTTTTCCCGGCCTGGGTCAGCAGTCTGCGCGAGAAGTTCGGACCGATGAAGAGCCGCCTGATTGCGCTCAATGTGCATGACGCGGTGTTGCGGCTGGTCGAAGGCAGCTGCGATCTGCTGATGACCTACCACCATGATTCCCAACCCTTTCAGCTGGACCCCGATCGCTATGAAATGGTGTCGCTGGGCCAGGAAGTGCTTGCACCGTTTTGCCGGCCCAATGCGGCTGGCGAGCCGGCGTTCAGCCTGCCTGGCGCCATCGGGCATGCATTGCCGTATCTCGGGTATGCGCCCGGCGCGTATCTGGGCCGGATGGTCGAGCTGATTCTGAAGCAGTCAAGCACCACGATTCATCTGGACCGGGTCTATGAAACCGACATGGCTGAGGGCCTGAAGGCCATGGCGCTGGAGGGACACGGCATCGCATTTCTGCCAATCAGCAACGTCAAGAAGGAGCTTCGGGCCAAAAAGCTGGTGAGCGCTGGCAGCCATCTTGAGATGACCTTGGAGCTTCGTGTCTATCGTGAGCGGCCTGCCTCCAAAAAAGTACCCAAAGCCCATGCCCAGGCGCTATGGGCGTATTTGCAGTCGCAAAGCCAGTCATAGCGGCAAAGCATGCCCTCCGGGGCATTGATCTGATTCGCGCACACCGTAACTGGCGGCTGTCTGTAGGCGGTGCGAGGGTTGGGGTGATACTTTGGTAATTACCCTTGGTCGTTATAAAAAAATTGCATGACGTCGCCATGAAACGGCATTGGCCTTTTGAACGGCTCAAATTTAAAGTACGGAACGGTCAGATTTTGAGTGCCGCCTGTGTCGCACCACCACTGTTTTAGACCTGACGGCCTTGTGCTTCATGACACCGCAATACACGTTCCAGCCAAGAGTTGGCACAACCATTGCTCGCAGCCTGTCTTGGGTTTTAGTCTTTGGCGTGCACTATTTTGAAAACCTTCTGGCATGGCCGATTTTTCTGCGGTGTAAAAAATTCACGGCCCTTCGGGTTCGCTCGACATGATTCAACACCATGCGGGTAAACACAGGGTTGGTGGAGTTGCCCACTCCTTAGAATGGTGTGTAATAGTATGTTAATGGGTTATTTTTTACTGGAGATTTTATGAAACTTAAGGTAATTGCTTTATCTGTTGCCCTTCTTGCCGGTGGCGCTGCATTCGCGCAGTCCATTGACACCGTCGCCAAAGTAAAAGCTTCCGGCGTGGTCACCGTGGGCGTTCGTGATTCGTCCGGAGCCTTGTCCTACACCTTGGGTGACGGCAAGTACGTCGGTTACCACGTCGAGATTTGCAACCGTATCGTGGCCAATCTGGAAAAGGCAGCGGGCCGCAAGCTTGAGGTGAAATACCAGTCGGTTACCTCGCAAAACCGCATTCCGCTGGTCCAGAACGGCACCGTAGACATCGAGTGCGGTTCGACCACCAACAATGCGACCCGCGCCAAGGATGTGTCCTTTCTGGATACCACCTTTGTCGAGGAGGTCCGTATGGCTGTAAAAGCCAACTCAGGCATTGCATCTATTGCCCAGCTCAACGGCAAAAATGTCGCAACCACGACCGGTACAACGTCTGTTCAAACGCTGCGCAAAAATGAGCGCGCCAACGGCGTCGACTTCAAGGAAGTCTACGGCAAGGACCATGCTGACAGCTTCCTGTTGCTTGAATCGGGGCGTGCCGATGCATTCGTGATGGACGGCTCCATTCTTGCAGGCAATATCGCCTCGTCCAAGAACCCCGCTGACATCAAAATCGTCGGCGAAGTGCTGAGCGTGGAACCCATTGCGATCATGATTCGCAAGGATGATACGGCTTTCAAGAAGATTGGTGACGACACCATCAAGGCCATGATCAAGTCGGGCGAATTGGCCAAGACCTATGACAAATGGTTCATGGAGCCGATTCCTCCGAAGAATGTCCGTGTCGGCCTGCCTGTGAGCGAAAGTATTAAAGCGGCTTGGGCAACGCCTAATAACAAGCCGATGGAAGCTTACGTCACCAAGTAATTCTTTCGGTGATCCCAATAAACCCCGCTGGTGATGGTTCTGGTGGGGTTTGTTGTTTTATCTTGCAGAGATTGATTTAACAGCGCATAACAACAGGCTGGAGCCGCCATGAATTGGGACTGGAAATTCTTTTTGAACGACGATGGGGGCGGCCGCACCTATCTGCAGTGGATGCTCGATGCCTGGGGCTGGACGATGTCCGTTGCTGCCCTGGCATGGGTAGTGGCGATGCTTCTGGGTGCCCTCATGGGGACCTTTCGGACATTGCCAAACAGCCCGTGGCTGGTGCGCCTTGGTAACGCGTGGGTGGAGTTGTTTCGCAATATCCCGCTGCTGGTGCAGATTTTTCTTTGGTATTTTGTCGTCCCAAAAATATTTCCGGTCATGATGCAGGTGCCTGGCTTTGTGCTGGTGGTGCTGGCACTGGGATTTTTCACCTCGGCGCGTATTGCCGAGCAGGTGCGAGCCGGGGTACAGGCGCTGCCACGCGGGCAGCGCTATGCAGGCATGGCATTGGGCCTTACCACCGCACAGACCTATCGTTATGTGATTTTGCCCATGGCTTTTCGCATCATCATTCCGCCGCTGACCAGCGAGTCAATGAACCTGCTGAAGAACTCTTCGGTTGCTTTTGCGGTCTCGATTGCCGAACTCACCATGTTCGCCATGCAGGCCCAGGAAGAGACCTCGCGTGGCGTGGAGATTTACATCGCCGTGACGGCGCTGTATGCCATCTCGGCGTTTGCGGTGAATCGCATGATGGCTTTGGTTGAAAAGAAAATGCAAATACCTGGTTTTGTGGTGGCCGGATCAACTGGCGGAGGTCACTGACATGCTGGGACTCGACCTTAGTTTTTTCAACTGGGAGATCATCTCCAAGTTCGTCAAGAATGGTTTTATTTTCAGCGTCCAGCTGACCGTGGTTGCGACGCTGGGCGGCATTCTTCTGGGCACGCTGCTGGCGCTGATGCGTTTGTCGGGCAAAAAAGCGCTGGCGATTCCTGCGACGATTTATGTCAACGGTATGCGCTCTATCCCGCTGGTCATGGTGATCCTGTGGTTTTTTCTGCTGGTGCCCGCGATCATTGGAAAGCCCATTGGCGCTGAACTATCGGCCACGATCACTTTTGTCGCTTTTGAGGCCGCTTATTTCAGCGAGATCATGCGCGCCGGCATTCAGTCCATTTCGCGTGGACAGGTGAATGCAGGACGAGCGCTGGGCATGACCTACAGCCAGAACATGCGCTTGATTATTTTGCCGCAGGCATTTCGGAACATGGTGCCGGTGCTGCTGACGCAGACCATTATTTTGTTTCAGGACACCTCGCTGGTATATGCCATTGGCGCCTACGACTTGCTCAAGGGCTTCACAACCGCTGGCAAGATTTATGGCCGGAGCGAAGAGGCCTACTTGCTGGCTGCGGTGGTTTATTTCGTAATTTGTTTTGGCATGTCCTACCTGGTCAAGCGGCTGCAAAGCCGCATCGCGATCATTCGCTGAACCTATTGTGGTCAAGACACAATAAGTCGTAAAAAGCACACTGGAGAATCAGATGATTGAGTTGAATAAAGTTTCCAAATGGTACGGTGATGTGCAGGTGCTCAATAGCTGCAGCACCCGGATTGAAAAGGGTGAAGTCGTCGTGGTCTGCGGACCTTCGGGTTCGGGCAAGTCGACACTGATCAAGGTCATCAACGCGCTCGAACCTTTTCAGAAGGGTGAGATTTTTGTGGATGGCCAGGCTGTGCACGACCCTAAAACCGACCTGCCCAAGCTGCGTAGCCGCGTTGGCATGGTGTTTCAGAACTTCGAGTTGTTTCCGCATCTGAGTGTCACTGAAAACCTGACACTCGCTCAGATCAAGGTGCTGGGCCGCAACCCCGACGAGGCCAAGACACACGGGCTGAAATATCTGGACCGTGTGGGCCTGATGGCCCACAAAGATAAATTCCCTGGCCAGCTGTCAGGTGGGCAGCAGCAGCGGGTGGCCATTGCCCGGGCGCTGAGCATGGACCCGATCGCCATGCTGTTTGACGAGCCCACGTCCGCGCTGGACCCCGAAATGGTGGGCGAGGTGCTGGACTGCATGATGGGCTTGGCTCAAGAGGGCATGACCATGATGGTGGTCACGCACGAAATGGGTTTTGCCAAAAAGGTCGGCAGCCGGGTGATTTTCATGGATGTCGGCGGCAAGATCCTGGAGGACTGCAGCAAAGATGAGTTCTTCAGCCACCCTGAGAACCGCCAGGCGCGCACCAAGGATTTTCTCAACAAGATACTTCAGCACTGAGTCCTGGTGAGTTCCGACTTGTCTCGGGCTTGTGATATTTGGACCTGGGCATCGTTTTTATGTTTAGGTGAACAACTGTTTTCACACGGTCCGTCGCCCGCAAAGGGCGCTCACATGTGCGCAAGAGTGGATGGGGACATCTGAGGGAAGCGCTGCGACGGGATGATTTGCTGGCGATGATGCGCGCATTGTGCTGCAAGGCCATCTCGCGGTCGGAACTGGACCGCTGCCTGCGCCGCGCAAGGCGTTCAGGAGCCCCGATTCGGGCTCCTACACCTGGGAGTATCAAATCCTGCCGCAGATCTGACCATGCCGTGAGGCGCTATCTGTTCGTGGCAGTCAAGAAGGAAAAAAGACGGCGCGGAACTCGCAGACTGCTCGTTTGGCTCGCGCGAACACCCATAGGCCCTGAAAAGCAACCCCCCGCTGCAAGGCCTGAAGATGGATTCCATGCACCTCTTCACTTGTTCAACAGGCGACCTTGTGATCACCCGGGATGTGACACCTAACAGAAGGCGGCGTCCATGATTACGGGTTTTTTCGCATACTTCCAACGCTTCGCTTGATGGCCGGGATAGTTTCGATTTACACCCTGTAATCTATAGACGATGATACCCATTTGACTTCAATACAGAGAACTATGGCTGTTGCCGACACTGCGATCACACAAGCGTCTTCCACGGCCCTGCCCGGTTTGGGGCGGGCGTTGGTGGCGGCGGGCAAGCTGGGCCAGAAAGCGGCCGAAGATATTTTCCGCAAAGCGCAAACCGGGCGAACCAGTTTTATTGCTGAACTGACAGGTTCGGGCGCAGTGTCTGCGTTTGACCTGGCGCACATCATGTCGACCGCGTTTGCAGCGCCGTTGCTGGACCTCGACGCTATCGACGTTCACCGCTTGCCCAAGGGCTTGCTGGACGGCAAGATTTGCCTGGCTTACCGCATTGTTGTATTGAGTAAACGCAATAATCGGCTGATTGTTGCGACGGCCGATCCCTCGGATCAGGATGCCGCCGAAAAAATCAAATTTTCCACCCAGATGGGTGTGGATTGGATTATTGCGGAATACGACAAGTTGTCCCGGTTGGTGGAGGCGTCCAATACCACGGCCGCCGAGGCCATGGAAAATCTCATTGGCGACGATTTCGAATTTGATGAAACCCCGGATTCCGTTGAAGACAATAGTGCCAGCGTATCTGAAGTTGAAGATGCGCCGGTCGTCAAATTCCTGCAGAAAATGTTGATCGACGCATTCAATATGCGCGCCTCCGATTTGCATTTTGAGCCATTCGAGCATAGCTATCGTGTGCGTTTTCGTGTCGACGGCGAGTTGAGGGAAATTGCGTCTCCGCCGGTCGCCATCAAGGAAAAACTGGCAGCCCGGATCAAGGTCATCTCCAAACTGGACATTTCAGAGAAACGTGTGCCGCAAGACGGCAAGATGAAGCTCAAGATTGGTCCTGATCGGGTCATTGATTTTCGAGTGAGCACCTTGCCAACCATGTTTGGTGAAAAGATCGTGATTCGTATTCTGGACCCGAGCAGCGCCAAACTAGGCATTGATGCCTTGGGATACGAGCCCGTCGAAAAGGAACGCTTGCTGGAGGCTATTCAGCGGCCTTATGGCATGGTGCTGGTCACCGGTCCTACTGGTTCGGGTAAAACGGTGTCGCTCTACACTTGCCTGAATATTCTGAATAAGGCGGGCGTCAACATCGCAACCGCTGAAGACCCTGCTGAAATTACGCTGCCGGGTGTCAATCAGGTCAGCATGAATGAAAAGGCGGGCATGACCTTTACGGTGGCGCTGAAGGCATTTTTGCGCCAGGATCCCGACATCATCATGGTGGGCGAAATCCGGGATATTGAAACCGCCGATATTGCGATCAAGGCCGCTCAAACCGGACATTTGGTCTTGTCCACGCTGCATACGAACGATGCGCCAACGACATTGACGCGCATGCGCAACATGGGTATCGCCCCATTTAATATTGCATCCAGCGTTATTTTGATCACTGCCCAGCGGTTGGCGCGGCGCCTGTGCGCCCACTGCAAGGCGCCCGCAGATATTCCGCGCGAAACCTTGCTGCAGGCAGGCTTCAAGGAGGACGATGTTGATGGCTCCTGGACGCCTTACGGTCCGGTCGGTTGCTCCATGTGTACCAATGGCTACAAGGGGCGCGTGGGTATTTATCAGGTGATGCCGATTTCCGATGACATTCAGAGAATTGTCCTGCGCGACGGCAGCGCGATGGAGATCGCAGAACAGGCCGAGGCTGAAGGCGTCAGAAGCCTGCGCCAGTCTGGTCTGTACAAAGTTAAACTTGGCATGACCTCCCTGGAAGAAGTGCTGGGCTGTACCAATGTCTAGCCTGGCGAATGGAAAAGCCGGATGGCGCAGGGTTGTGATTGAAGCGAAGAGATGGGCTGAAGGCCTTCATTAAACGAGAAGACATTATGGCAACTGCAGCATCCAAAGGCATCAAGGAATTCGTTTTTGAGTGGGAAGGCAAGGACAGGGGGGGGAAGCAGGTACGCGGTGAAATCCGTGCTGTTGGCGAGAGCCAGGTCAAGTCCTCTTTGCGTCGACAGGGCATATTGCCCAACAAAATAAAAAAGCGCCGCATGCGCGCCGGCAAGTCCATCAAACCCCGTGACATTGCTATTTTTACCCGCCAACTCGCCACCATGATGAAAGCCGGCGTGCCGTTGCTGCAGTCTTTTGATATTGTGGGCCGAGGCAACCCCAACGCCAGTGTTACGAAATTGCTTAACGACGTGCGGACTGACGTCGAGACCGGGACCTCCCTGAGCGCGGCTTTTCGCAAGTACCCGATGTATTTCAATGCGCTTTACTGCAATCTGGTCGAGGCGGGCGAAGCGGCCGGTATTCTGGAGGCCCTTCTGGACCGGCTTGCGGTTTACATGGAAAAGACTGAAGCCATCAAGTCGAAAATCAAGTCCGCCTTGATGTACCCCATTTCGGTCGTGGTGGTGGCTTTTGTCGTGGTGGCTGTGATCATGATTTTCGTGATTCCTGCGTTTAAAGAGGTTTTCTCGTCCTTCGGTGCAGATTTGCCGGCGCCCACCTTGTTCGTGATTGCCATCAGCGAATTTTTTGTGTCTTACTGGTGGCTTATTTTTGGCGGTATTGGCGGAGGGCTGTATTTTTTCATGCAGGCCTGGAAGCGCAGTGAAAAAATGCAAAAAGTCATGGACCGGCTGCTGCTGCAAATGCCGGTGTTCGGAACCCTGATCGAAAAGTCCGTCATTGCCCGCTGGACCCGTACCTTGTCCACCATGTTTGCGGCCGGCGTGCCTCTGGTTGAGGCCCTGGACTCCGTTGGGGGCGCATCGGGCAATTCGCTATACGCCGACGCCACCGAGAAGATCCAGCAGGAGGTCTCGACCGGCACCAGCCTGACTGCCGCGATGACCAATGCCAATCTGTTTCCCACCATGGTGCTGCAAATGTGCGCCATCGGTGAAGAATCGGGTTCGGTGGACCACATGCTTGGCAAGGCCGCTGATTTTTATGAAGCTGAAGTTGATGAAATGGTCGCGGGGCTGTCCAGTTTGATGGAGCCCATCATCATTGTGTTTCTGGGCACGTTGATTGGCGGCATCGTGGTTTCCATGTACCTGCCCATCTTCAAGCTGGGTCAAGTCGTTTGATGGCGCTCGAATTGGGCCTGATGCCGGAGCTTGTTGCCGTGCTGGCCGGCATTCTGGGTTTGCTCATAGGCAGCTTCCTTAATGTTGCTATCTATCGCGTGCCCAAGATGATGGAGCGCCAGTGGGCTGAGGAGTGTGCCGAACTGACTGGCACGCCACTGGCGCCGGCAGAAACGTTCAACCTCCTGACGCCGCGTTCGCGTTGCTCCAGCTGTGGGCACCTGATCTGCTGGTATGAAAATATCCCGGTGCTCAGCTACCTCTTCCTGCGAGGCAAGTGTTCGGCATGCGCAACGCCTTATGGCTTGCGTTATCCGCTGGTGGAAGTGGTAACCGGTGGCCTGTTTTTCTTTTGTGCCTGGCGTTGGGGCTGGACGCCGATGACGCTGGCTTGGTGCGGATTTTCTGCGGTGCTACTGGCGCTGGCGGTGATCGACTGGGACACCACCCTGCTACCCGACGACATGACCTTGCCCTTGCTGTGGGCCGGATTGATTGTTGCCGCCTTGCAGTGGAATCCGGCTGTCAGCCTGCCCACGGCCTTGTGGGGTGCGGTGGGCGGTTATCTCTCATTGTGGCTGGTGTACTGGGGGTTCAAGCTTGCCACCGGCAAGGAGGGCATGGGCTACGGCGACTTCAAGCTGTTTGCGGCACTGGGGGCCTGGTTTGGCTGGCCCGCACTGGTTCCCATGATTCTGATGGCTTCGGTGATCGGTGCCATCGTTGGCATTGCGATGAAATTTTCCGGCGGTTTGCGGGAAGGTGGCTATGTGCCGTTTGGCCCTTTTCTGGCTGGAGCGGGTTTCACCGCCATGATTTTCGGGCCGCAATCTATCCTGAAGTTCGCAGGTTTATAGGCTGATGCAGCCGCCCATCGTGCGCATAGGCCTGACTGGCGGCATCGGCAGCGGGAAAAGCACCGTAGCCCGCATCCTCGTGGCCAGCGGCGCCACGCTGATTGATGCCGATGCTATTTCCAGGCAGGTCACGGCGCCGGGTGGATTGGCACTTCAGGAAATTGCAAGTCAGTTTGGTGACGATCTCATCACGGCCGATGGCGCGATGGACCGTGACCGGATGCGGCAGCTTGCCTTCAGTGATCCTTCTCTCAAGCGCCGGCTGGAGGCCATCATCCACCCTTTGGTCGGCCAGGAAGCAATGCGCCAGTCCGAGCAAGCCGCGGCGGCGGCCAAGGGCGAGGGGGGGGGCATCGTCTTCGATGTTCCGTTGCTCGTGGAGTCCGGGCGCTGGCGGCAGCAGGTCGACCATGTGCTGGTTGTCGACTGCATGGAAGCCACCCAGATCGCCCGGGTCATGGCCCGAAACGGTTGGTCGCAAGAGGCCGTTGAAAAAATCATGGCAGGGCAAGCCAGTCGGGCTCAGAGGCTGGCGGCGGCCGACAGTTGCATATTTAATGATGGCTTGTCGCTCGATGCACTGGCGGTGCTGGTGCGTCAGCTGGGTCGGCACTTCGGGCTATGATGCTTCCTCAAACATCTTCCATGAAGCTGACGAAATTAGCACTGTGATTCTTTACGAGTACCCTTTCAACGAGCGAATACGCACCTATTTGCGGCTCGAGCATCTGTTTCGCCGCTTGGGTGAGCTGGTCGACCGGGAGGGTCCGACGGATCACCACTACGCCATCACGACCATTTTTGAGATCATGGACGTGGGCAGTCGGGCCGACTTGAAAACGGATGTGCTGAAAGATCTCGAAAAGCAAAAGCATGTCCTTAATGGCTACCGTGGCAACCCCGCAATTTCAGAGTCCGTGCTTGACAAGGTGACGGGTCAACTCGAAATCTGCTTTTTGGCCTTGAGCAATCTCCCGGGCAAAGTCGGGCAGTCATTGACTGAAAATGATTGGCTCATGAGTATTCGGAGCCGCGTGGGCATTCCAGGCGGAACCTGTGAGTTTGATTTGCCGGCTTACTACGCGTGGCAGCAGCTTCCGGCGGCCATGCGCCAGCAAGACTTGCAGCGCTGGGTCGCCCCCCTGGTGCCGCTGGCGGAATCCATACGTGTTTTGTTGAGGCTGTTGCGCGATTCCGGCGCGCCGCAAAAAGTGGTGGCGCCAGCCGGCCAGTACCAGCAGACGCTGCCGCAAGGCCGCACTTTTCAGCTGCTGCGGCTGCGCATCGATCCCGCGCTGGGTCTGATTCCGGAAATTAGCGGCAACCGCCTGATGGTGTCGGTTCGCCTCATGCGCCATGAGGGCGATGACCGGCTGCACGCGAGTAGTGATAATTCAGCGTTTGAGTTGACGCTTTGTGCCTGAGTGCCAAGCCTGACCGCCATGAACAACGATAAATCCCCTTTGCCTGCCAAGACCAAGACAGTGGTGTGCCCTGGTTGCGGCGGGAAAAGCATTTACGCGCCAAGTAATCCTTTTCGCCCCTTTTGCAGCGAACGCTGCAAAAATATCGATTTTGGCGCCTGGGCAAGTGAAGACTTTCGCTTGCCTGCGGATGCGCCTCCCGATGACGAGCCTTATGGCGATCCGAAAGTGCGCCAGCCCGGCTCCAGGCCGGACTGACCAAGCCCAAGGATTCGCCGTGTATTCAAAGCAGGGAGAGACAGAAATGAAGACTTCGTTTATCCGGCCGGCCATGGCGTTGTTGGCAGTGCTTGCCTTGCTGATGGGGAGCCCGCATGCACTATCGGCCGAACCCACGGGCCAACCCGCAAAAGCCAAGGTCCAGAAAAAGGCCGCTACCGCTGCCCGCAAAGGGCAGGTCGGTAAGGTGACGTTCCTGAGGGGCGCCGAGGAAACCACTGGCGAGCGCAACGCCCGCCTGAAGCGTGAATGCCAGGGCGGGGTGAATGCCGGTGCCTGCGCAGGCTATACGCGTTAAGGGTCAGTCATCAGCCCGAAAATAGGCCCCAGGCGGGGCTTTCAAGTTTCGGGTCTCAGGCGGCGGGCGTGCCCAGCACCTGCTGGAGTTCACCGCTCTCGTACATTTCCATCATGATGTCGGAGCCGCCCACAAACTCGCCCTTGACATAAAGCTGGGGAATGGTGGGCCAGTTGCTGTATTCCTTGATGCCGTGACGGATTTCTTCGTCTTCCAGCACGTTCACTGTGGCGGGCTTGCTGACGCCGCAGGCTTTGAGCAGTTGAATGGCGCGTCCCGAAAAACCGCACATCGGGAATTGGGCGGTTCCCTTCATGAAGAGAACGACCTCGCTCGACTTGACGATCTGCTCAATGCGTTGCTGCGTGGGTGCGGTGTTGCTCATGGTGAAATCTTTCAGGTGGGGCCGAACAAGGCCGTATCGGGTGGAAAAGGTTTTTAGCGGTCTATTTTTCGTATAGGGACGCTGAAAACCACACTAATGAACTTATTATGTCGCCGATTGATGGCCAGTGCTGGGCTAGGGGCTGTCGCTGCCTCGGTTCTTGTCCGGCTGTCAAGCAGGCCATTGTCCACCCGAGCAGCGTTCAATACCCGCCAGATCCCGGCGGCTTTGAACCTGGATAAACCCCTGTTCTGCCAGCAACTGGCGTACCGCATCGGCCTGGTCGTACCCGTGCTCCAGCAAGAGCCAGCCGCCCGGGTGCAGATGCGCGGGCGCTTGGCGGGTAATTTCCCGGAGGTCGTCCAGGCCGTCCATGCCTGCGGTGAGCGCCTCCAGTGGCTCGTGTACCAAGGCGGCCAGATGGGGGTCGCCACTGGCGATGTAGGGCGGATTACTGGAAATCAGTTGAAAGTAACCACTCACTTCCTGCAGCCAGCTGCTCTGGATGAACGTCAGGTCCTGGTCCAGTTCCAGTTGTCGCGCATTGCCACGGGCAACGCTTAGCGCGTCAGTGCTCGCGTCCACGGCGACAACCTTGCCCTGGCGGCCTGCAGCCCGCAGGCCATGCGCAATCGCAAGCGCCACCGCGCCGCTGCCGGTACCCAGGTCAAGAACGCGAGTGACCGGCGGCATGTCGGGCGCTTGCAGCAGGTCCAGCGACCACTGCACCAGTGTTTCGGTGTCAGGCCGGGGCACCAGCACGCGGGCGTCCACCTGCAGTGTCAGGCCAAAAAACGCCTTGTAGCCAACGATGTAGGCCAGCGGTTCACCGGCGGCCCGGCGCAGGGTCAAGGCCAGGTAGCGCTGCGCGACCTCGTCACTGAGCAAGTCAGTATCGTGGGCCAGCAGCCAGGCACGGGCGTCGCTGGGCTTGCCCAGCGCGTGCAGCAGCAGCAGTTGTGCGTCCAGCCGCTCCAGCCCCAGGGTTTTGGCAGCTAGCAAGGCCTGTGCGCAGGTGGCGTGGTTCATCTTGAATTTTTCAATTTTCTATGCATAAAAATGCCAGCCGTCAACGCACTGGCGCGTCTTCCAGTTCCGCCAGCAGTTCGGCCCCCCGCGCGACCTGCAGCGCCGTGATCACATCGTCCAGGTCGCCTTCCATGATGGCCAGCAGCTTGTACAGCGTCAGGTTGATGCGGTGGTCGGTCAGCCGCCCCTGCGGAAAGTTGTAGGTGCGGATGCGGTCACTGCGGTCGCCGCTACCGATCAGGCCCTTGCGCATGGCCGCGTCCTTGGCGGCTTGCGCCGAGCGTTCTCTTTCATGGATGCGGGCCGTGAGCACCTTCATGGCCTGGGCCTTGTTGCCGTGCTGGCTGCGGCCTTCCTGGCACTCGGCCACGATGCCTGTCGGAAGGTGCGTGATGCGCACCGCCGAATCCGTCTTGTTGATGTGCTGGCCGCCGGCCCCGCTGGCGCGGTAGGTGTCAATCCGCAGGTCGGCCGGGTTGATCTGGATCGCCACGGCCTCGTCGGGTTCGGGCAGCACGGCCACGGTGCAGGCGCTGGTGTGGATACGGCCCTGGGTTTCCGTCGCGGGCACGCGCTGCACGCGATGGCCGCCTGACTCAAAACGCAGCTTGCCGTAAACGCCCACGCCGGTTGCATCCGGGGGGCCGTCGATGCGCAGCACCACTTCCTTGTAGCCACCCAGCTCGCCCTGTGATTCGCTGATGACCTCGACCTGCCAGCGGTTGCGCTCGGCATACCGGGTGTACAGCCGAAACAGGTCGCCCGCAAACAGCGCGGATTCGTCGCCGCCCGTGCCGGCGCGAATCTCGATGAACGCCGCCCGCGCGTCATCCGGGTCCTTGGGAATCAGCATCAGCTGCAGATCCTGGTCCAGCCTGGCGATATCGGCCTTGGCGGCGGCGATCTCCTCCTCGGCCATTTCTGCCATCTCGGGATCGGCTTTGGCTTCAAGCAGCATGCTCTCGGCACTGGCCAGGTCGGCTTCGCGGCTCGTCAGCTGGTTGTACTGATCGGCCAGCACGCTGGTTTCGGCATGTTCCCGGGTCAGGGCACGAAAGCGTGCCAGGTCGCTGACCACGTCGCTGGCGGACAGCAGGGCGTCCAGCTCATGCAGCCGCAATAGCTGGCGGTCCAGGGTTTGGCGAAGAAACGGTTTCATG
>JAUSDK010000157.1 GCA_030650875.1 Polaromonas sp. | reverse complement strand
GCACTTAACAACATCAGTCAGAAATGGACGATGCCGATTCGCGATTGGAAGGCTGCCCTGAATCGCTTTACTATTCAGTTTGACGAGCGCATGCCGCGCGTCTAACTTAATCGCCGTTTACACAAAATCAGGGACACCCTCCACCGGGCCGGACGCATACGTCCAAAGACGTCCAAAGCGCATTGTTCGCCTGGTGTCTGTCGCCCCTGTTGAGCCGTTGGCGACAAACTTTTCCCGAGGACGCACTCAGAGGGTATACCCCACAGAACCTTTCCGCCCGCATATTCATGCGCCCGACAAAGTGAAATAAAAAGTTGCGCCGTCGTCGGGGTGACTTTCAGCCCATAACCGGCCGCCGTGCTTGGCGATGATCCTCTTGACTTTGGCAAGTCCGATTCCCTGCTCCTGCGCCTCCTGCATGGTTTCTATCCGCTGGAAGGGCTCGAACAAGGTGTTGATATAGGCCATGTTGAAGCCTGTACCGTTGTCCCTGACAAAGTAGATGGTTTCGCCCTGTTCGCCAATGTCGCTACCGACTTCGATGATGCCTTGGTCGCGGCCTGCGGTGAATCTCCATGCATTGAAGATCAGTTCGTTGACCGCCTCAGTCACCAGCTGAAGATCGGCCCAGATCGACAAATTTGGTTGTACAAGCACCACCAATTGACGGACGGGTTGCTCGCGTTGGAGGCGTGACACTTGATCGTTTGCGAGTTGCCCGAGATCAATCGTGACCCGCTGCAGCCGGCGGCGAGACAGGTTGGCGAAATAGAGCAAGGCATCGGCGCGAACGTTCACCTGATCGACGCCGGCTGCGATCCGCTCCAGGTAGCGCTGCCCCTGGCTGCTCGCGACCTCATTTTTCAACCGATGGCCGTAGCCACTGATAGCGATCAGCGGTTGCCGCAGGTCGTGCGCCAGCGAGTAGGACAGCAGTTGCAGGTCCTCCGATTTTCTTTCCAGCTCGGCTGTCCGCAGGTCGACACGGCGTTCCAGGTCGGCGTTGAGCCTCTCGATTTCTTCGTGCACCTTCTTGCGCTCCGTGATGTCCCACGCCATAAGCACAAACCCCGTCAGTACGCCGTTCCGGTCATGCAGCGGAGATGTCGATACCAGTACGGAAACGCTGGAGCCGCCCTTTCGCCGGTAGGTCCAGTCGCGCATTTCGGGAACGTCCATTGCCGAGCTTAAGAAGATGCTGTCGCCAGGCTCTACGGCCCGTTCCAGCTGCGCGGACAGCTCTTCGGCTCGTGTCTGCAACTCTTCATCCAGGTGCAAAAGACGTATGTTTCTCTGCTGGATCAGCTCCGCTGCGGAGTAACCGACCAGATGCTCAAAGGCCGGATTCACACTGGTGATCAGACCGGCAGGCGTGGTCGATGCCACGCCTGCCATGGAACTGTCAAACAAGAGCTTCTGGAAATTTCGCTGTCTGACCAACTCCCGGTTCGACTCTTTCTCACGGCGCACAAGCAGCCTGAGGTCCATTTGCCGAATGACCTGGCGGCTCAAGGCCTCAAGCGCCTCTATCTGCTCGCTCGTTAGCGTTTTAGGCTGCGAATCAAAAACACACAATGTGCCGATCGCGCTGCCGCTCTTGGTGACTAAGGGGGCTCCCGCATAGAACCGGATATGCGGATCTCCGGTGACGGCTGGGTAATCAAAAAAACGCTCGTCGTTGGTCGCATCCGGGATTTCGAATACTTCCCTGCCGAGGATGGCGTGGCCGCAAAAAGAGATATCCCGGGCACCCTCTTTCGCTTCAAATCCGATGCGACTCTTGTACCACTGGCGATCTTTGTCCACCAGCGTGAGCAGCGCCATGGAGGAACCGCAAATCTGGGCGGCGAGCCGGGTGAAGTCGTCAAACTCTGCTTCGGCCTCGGAATCAAGAATTTCGTACTGGTAAAGGTCTGCCAGGCGCTCGTCATCGTTGGACGGAGTGGGCGCTGGCGTCATAAAAAAATCCTGGGCAATCTGTAAGAACTCATTGGCGCAATTCTCTCAAGAGACACTGCCTGTTTCAGGTCGGACAAGCACCCGATTGATGGCAGTCCCGGAACTCTGTTCGAATAACGCATTGTTGGTCAGCATGCGCAACAGTAGCTAAACCTCAACCTTGGGCCAGCTCCATCAGGCCAGAAGGCCAGCAATCCCCATGGATTTCTGCGAGGCGTCCACATAAGAGTTTCCTGAAGTTGCAAAAAAAGCGGCCCCCCCCTTCATGGAAGCGCCGCCGTGCAAATCATGCCGAGATTCTGCCCTTGAGGGCCTGATCCGAAGGCTGATTAACGGTAGATATGCTGGCCGCGGTTTTGACGCCATTCATTTTCAAAATGAAGTGAGTCTTCGTCATTTTTTGTGCGCACACCGATCAGGATGCCGCCATTTTTGATGCCTTCTTCATAGTCCTTGACGCGCTCTTCAGGAATGTTCCACCCGATCAGCGCACCAATCAGCCCACCGCCTGCAGCGCCAGCGCCAGCGCCGACAGCCGCTGCTGCCAGCGGGCCTGCAATCACCAAGCCCAGGCCTGGCAGTGCCAGGGTGGTGCCGATTGCGGCAATGCCGGCGAGGATTGCGCCCACGGTGCCGCCGATGCCTGCCCCGATACCTGCGCCTTCAGCCGCCTTGGTACCCAGTTCGGTTTCCTTGCCTGCCGTTGTGCCGGTAAAGTGAAGATTGCGCGTTTCGTCAGACATCACCAGATTGACGTCGTCTTTCGAATAACCGCGCAGATGCGCTGCGTTGTAGGCTGCCTCGGCACTTTCGCGATCAGGAAAGAGTCCCGTGACCAGTCCGCTGGAACCTGTTGTCGTGGTGCTGGAGTTGTTCGGATTGGAAGTGATGATTGTGGACATAAGTTCTTCGTTGGTTGAATGAAAAAATTGAGGAAAAAACAGTATTTAGTTTCGGTCAGCTCGAGGTGGGCGTGGGGTTGATCCGTTCCCAGTCATTTGCGTAGTATCTTTGGGGGCGGAATTTATGGAGCTTTTCGCAGCACCATTGCTGCCAGTGGTTCTGGCAGTAGTTTGGGCCGCGGTGCTTCCATTGATTGCATCGCTGGCTTTGTTTGCAGGTGATGGCGAAGTGCGTACCAGCGTCGCTGTATCACTACGCGGAACGGCTTTTTGAGTGGCTTCGGCTGCTTCCTTCGGGGTCACACCCACGGTTGTTGGTGCCGAAGCCGTGGCAGCAACTGGTGCCGCGGTCTGGGCTGAAGCGCTTGCAACCGTCAAGGCCAGTACAACTGCCAAAGGAATTGATTTGATGTAAATATTCATGTTTTTGCCTTTATTAAAAGTTGGCGGAAACACGAAAATCGTGCTCTCAGTAAGCTGCGGTTTGCAGGCTTGATGAACTATAAAAAAGGATTTTTCCGGTGAGGCACAGTGCAATTCCGGTCTGGCCGTAGGAGACAAGCCCGACCTGGCAAGCATGGCTTGAGCGTTTCTTGCGATGCCTTACCATTGTCTTTATGCATCACAGCGCTCTTTCAACGCCATGAAAAATCGTCTTGAGTCACCTGCGCGCAGGCCTGTAGGAAGAGGTCATTTTTGCTGTCTCGGATTGGCGGCTTGTCTCTTGTTGCCTCTTGCTGCCACGGCTGCAGCGCCTGTCGTATCGGGCTTACCAGTCCGGCAAGTCCAATCCCTTGCGGCGGGACAGAGCACGCATCAGGTCAGAAGATGGATTCGAGACACGGGCAATAACCACGGAAAACCGTTTGCCATCATCGACAAAAAGGCCGCGATGCTGCATGTATTCGATGGGGCCGGCAAGCCGCGCGGCTCGTCGCCGGTCTTGTTGGGTCTGGGAGTGGGTGATGACTCGGTGCCCGGCATTGCGGAACGCAAAATGTCCGACATCCTGCCCGCCGAGCGCACCACTCCGGCCGGCCGTTTTATTTCGGAGCCCGGCCGCAATCTTCAGGGCGAGGACATTGTCTGGATCGACTACGACGCCGCTGTGTCGATGCATCGGGTCCGTACCAGCAGCAAGGCCGACCGGCGTCTGGAGCGACTGGCAACGCCGACTGCGGCCGACAATCGAATCTCCTATGGCTGCGTCAATGTGCCTGCCGCGTTTTATGACGCGCTCATCAAGCCGGTATTTGGCGTCAAGCGTGGGGTGATCTATGTGGTGCCTGAAACGCGTTCTGCGGGCATTATTTTCGGCGCCGCTGACGGGCGGTTTTCCAGCGCTGGCCTGACTCCCGCAAAAGCACCTTAGCCCGCAGCGTGGCTGCCCTGCCGCCGCATTGCGCCAGTCGCCACGACTGCAACATGTCGCCCCTAGCCGCGTGTGTTTGAAGGCTGCAGGCCATGCCCCAGATGACTTGGGCCATCACGGCGACAGCAACTACGTTACCGGGCTGGATGGCCGATTTTCTGGCCAGGAAGGCAGTGCTGATCATGCGCGCGACGTCAAGCTTTTGCGGCATTGCCTTTCGCGTTCCCGCCATCGCCATTGCGCATGCAAATCCCGATGCGAAAATTTTGAAAGAAAATTCTCGCTCGGAACAGCATTGTGGCTACATGCGAATTACACCCTTGGAGGATCGGTTTCGCGTTGCGGATGACGGTGCAGCGCAATAGCCTTGATGAAGTTAGCGGCTGCATCGGCCGCACTCCCCGAAGGCGAAATGATCAGCCCCACATCGGGTGTGCCGTCTGGCAGCTTGGTCGGTACGCCGGCCTTGTCGAGCAGCGCGCTTGAAGCACCCAGCACCAGGATGGTTTTGCCATGGCGGTACTGGTCCTTGATGAATTCCATGGTGTGGCCGTCCTTGGCCAGCGCGTCAACAGCGGCCTGTCCATCCGGCAACACCAGCGCATCGAACAGGAAACCGGGCTCGTTTTCAAGTGAAGCATCGGCCTGAAGCTTGCCGTTTTCTGCCGTTGCAACAGGCCCGATGCGGGGTGCCACCAGGCGCGGAACCGCGCCCTCAGCCAGCAAGGCAGCTTGTACCAGGGCGATGGACTCGCCCATCACACCGGGCGCAATCAGCAAGGCAATCTTGCGCGCCTTGATGCCGCCGTCACCGGGCCGCGCCATCAGAGACAACGTCGGCGAGAGCGTCACTTCGGGTTTTGCCGGCCGGGCCAGCGCCAGAGGCATGGCGTCAGGCAGCGGGTCCATGCTCAAACCTTCAGCAACCTTACGCGCCAGTTCTTCCGATGCATTGCGAAGCATGGACACGGTGCGCTCGCGGATGGCCGGCACCGTGACCTTGCTCAGTTCAAAGCGGAAAGCTGCTGCAATGTGGGCCTGCTCCACTGCCGTCTGGCTTTCATAAAACAGCGTGGCCTGGGTGTAATGGTCGGCAAATTTTTCTGGTTTTCCGCGCACCTTGTCCTGCTCATCCCGAGCCTGCAGCCGTGCCGGCACGGTGACAAAGCCTTGCGCAGAACCAGCCTGGAAAGGGCAGCCACCCGCCAGCGAATTGGGCTCATAGTTCACCCGACCGCGATGAATGGCCTGACGGTGCATGCCGTCGCGCTGGTTGTTGTGGGCCTGGGCAATCGGCGAATTGATCGGAATCTCATGAAAGTTCGGGCCACCCAGGCGCGAGATCTGGGTATCGACATACGAGTGAATGCGCCCGGCCAGCAGTGGGTCGTTCGAAAAATCGATGCCCGGCACCACATGCGCGGTGCAGAACGCCACCTGCTCGGTTTCCGCAAAAAAATTGTCCGGGTTGCGGTTGAGCACCATGCGGCCCACGGGCTGGACCGGAACCAGTTCCTCCGGAATGATCTTGGTCGCGTCCAGGATGTCGAAGCTGAACTGTTCAGCCTGCTCCTCGGTGAAAATCTGCACGCCCAGTTCCCACTCCGGGTAGGCACCCGATTCAATCCGTTCCCACAAGTCGCGCCGGTGAAAATCAGGGTCAGCGCCCGAAATCTTGACAGCCTCGTCCCACACCAGCGAATGCGTGCCGGCCGTCGGGTTCCAGTGGAACTTGACAAACACCGACGCGCCGGCCTCATTGACGAAGCGGTAGCTATGCACGCCAAAGCCCTGCATGGTGGCGTAACTGCGCGGAATGGCGCGGTCCGACATCACCCACATCATCATGTGGGTGGACTCAGGCATCAGCGAGATGAAATCCCAGAACGTGTCGTGCGCGCTGGCAGCCTGCGGCATCTGGTGGTGCGGCTCGGGCTTGACGGCATGCACCAGGTCCGGAAACTTCATGGCATCCTGGATGAAGAACACCGGCATGTTGTTGCCGACCAGGTCCCAGTTGCCTTCGTCGGTATAGAACTTCACGGCAAAGCCGCGTACGTCTCTTGCCGTGTCCTTGGAACCGCGTTCCCCGGCCACGGTAGAAAAACGCACGAATACCGGCGTGATCTTGCCGGCTTCCTGAAACGGTGCGGCCTTGGTGTGATGTGTCAGCGGTTTGTAGCATTCAAAAAAACCGTGGGCACCGGAGCCCCTGGCATGCACGATGCGCTCGGGAATGCGCTCATGGTCAAAGTGCGTGAGCTTTTCGCGCAATACAAAGTCTTCCAGCAGCACCGGTCCGCGCAGGCCAAACTTCAGGGAGTTCTGGTTGTCGGCAATGGCCACGCCCTGGTTGGTGGTGAGATTCTGTCCGGACGAATCCACGCGGACACGGTCCAGCGGTTCAATCGCGGCGTTCACGCCCTCGGGGGCCACACTGCCGGTTTTTTCGCTGCCGTTTTCCTCGCTCAAGGTGCTGCCGGTGGGCAGCCTCGAAGCCGGCTCGGCTGTGGCGCCTTGCTGGGGCCTGGTGGCGTTGGAAAATCCGTGCTCGGCGGGTTTGGTTGGATTGAAGGGCATTGCGGCGACCAGCGCCTGGGTCTGCGCCATTTTTTCGGCATTGCGGTCAACGCTTGCACCGTGTTCTGCATGTACCGGGCCATTGTGGGGGTTGGGCGTAGCCGCTTTTGCGGCGCTGCTGCTTTTACGGGTGTTCTTTGGGCCACTGGCCGCAGGGGTGGTTTTAGGCATGGTCGTAAAGGTAAGTGCCGGCAGGATCGCCAGCCACCACCTTACCGAGGCCCAAAAAAGACAGTTGTAGGACGTGGCGCTTTATAAGCGCCAGCATTTTTTTGACATGCAACGTTGTCCCTGCGTCATGTGGACAAGCTTGACCACGCGAAACGGGGACTCCGGTTCAGCGTAGCCTTGATTCAAAGAAAGGGCTGCAGCTTGTCGCCGCGCAGCATGACCCGGTACAGATAGCGGTACTCTTCGGGGTCGTAGTCGGCATTGGCCTGGTGCATCACGCTGCGGTTGTCCCAGATCACCATGTCACCGATACGCCATTGATGGCGGTACTCATATTTGGGTTGGGTGGCGTGTTGGTAGAGCTCGTCAATCAGCGCAAAGCCTTCATCGGCGGCCATGCCTTCGATACCTTCCATGCGCCCAGTGTTCAGGTACAGCGCAGGCCGACCGCTGATGGGGTGCGTGATGACCAGCGGTTGCTCTGTGTGCGGAATCTTTGCCATGTCTTCGGGGCTCAACTGGGCAAAACTGCGCGGGCTGCGGCTGCTTTCATGCACATGCCTGGAACGCAGGTTCTTCAAACTGGTTTTCTGGGCATCGGACAAATCGTCATAAGCGCGCCGCACATCGACAAACTGCGTATCGCCGCCGTAAGACGGAATTTGCACCGCCATCAGGCTCGTGGCCTTGGGCGGCGCGAGGTCGTTGGAGTGGTCTGTATGATAGTTTTCGCCGCGCACTTGCAACTT
>JAUSDK010000155.1 GCA_030650875.1 Polaromonas sp. | reverse complement strand
AGGGCGTGGCGTAGCGCCCGCCGTCCAGCGCCAGCGACACACCCAGCAGCGCGCGCAGAGTCGCCAGCACCGCGCTGCGCTGCGCCGCCGGGGCGGCAGCCCCAAAACGCGCCAGCACATCGCCGTCGTCGTAAATGCCCTGGAGGTCAACGTGCGGCGGCAGGCGGTCCAGCCAGCGCTTCCACTTGGTCAAAACAGGCCCCAGCCCTTTCAGAGCGGGCACAAGCAGCTCCTCTTTTTGTAGCAATTCGTACCACGGCTGGTGGTGCTCGCGCTGCAGCAGGGCCAGTTGCACCAGGCCGTGGTCGGCCAGACCGAACAGCGGCGAGCGCAGCGCGCGCGCCAGCGACAGGTCGTGCTGCGGCGACACCAGCACGTCGAGCAGCGCCACCACGTCCAGCACTTCGCAGCAGTCGATGAGCTCTGTTTTTTCGCCTACCTGCGCGGGAATGTGCAGCGCACGCAACTCGTCCTGCAGCGGCAGCAAGCCGGCGCGCTTGCGCGAGAGGACCATCACGTCTTGCGGCCTGAGGCCACCCGCTACCTGTTCTGAAATCCAGGCAGCGGCCTGCCGCGCTTCGCGCGTGCGCAGGGTTTCCTCCGGCAACTCACGCGGCGTCGTCAGGCTGTCGCGCCAGCCGGCGGCCAGCGGCGAGGCTTCTTCCTCGTCCTTGTTGCGGGCAATGGGTGGAAGCCGGCCCACGGCGCCGGCCAGGCCCGAGGCCGTGGTGTGTTCGCGAAAGCCCTCGTACGCGTCGGTCTCGCGCGCCGTGGCCATGACCGAGTTGACGGTGTCGATCACTGCTTCGGCATTGCGCCGGGTGTGGTCGCAACTGAGCAGATCACCGCCCAGGCCGTGCACCACAAAAGCCTGAGCGGCCCGAAACACCTGCGGCTCGGCACGGCGGAAGCGGTAAATGCTTTGTTTGGGGTCGCCCACCAGGAACACGCTGGGCGCGCTGCCCGCACCCGAGTAGCCGATGAGCCAGGCATACAGCGCCTGCCACTGAAGCGGGTTGGTGTCCTGGAACTCGTCGATCATCAAGTGCCGGATGCGCGCGTCCAGCCGCTCCTGCACCCAGCCCGACAAGACAGGGTCGGCCAGCATCAGCAACGCGGCGCGCTCGAC
>JAUSDK010000142.1 GCA_030650875.1 Polaromonas sp. | reverse complement strand
GGCTGGGCCAGCGGCGTGCGCCTGTACCTGGTGGTGCTGCTCACGGGGCTGGCCGGCTACATGGGCTGGATGGACCTGCCGCAGGGCCTGCACCTGCTGGCCAATCCGGTGGTGCTGGGCGCCAGCGGCTTCATGGTGTTCGTCGAGTTTTTTGCCGACAAGATTCCGGGGCTCGATTCGCTCTGGGACGTGGTGCATACCGTCATCCGCATCCCGGCCGGCGCGGCGCTGGCGGCTGGCGTGTTTGGCGCCGACAGCAGCGCCATGGGGCTGGTGGCCGCGCTGATGGGCGGCACGCTGGCCGCGACCAGCCATGTGGCCAAGGCCACCAGCCGCGCGGCCATCAACACCTCGCCCGAGCCGTTCACCAACATCGGCACCTCACTGGTCGAGGACAGCCTGGTTCCGGCTGGCTTGTGGCTGGCGATTGCGCATCCCCTTGTCTTTATTCCCCTGCTGGCGCTGGTGCTGATTCTCAGCATCTGGCTGATACGCATTTGCTGGCGCTTTTTAAAGCAGTTGCTGGCCCGCGTGACGCGTATTTTCAGCGGCAAGCCTGACCCGGGGCTGCCGCCCGCTTTTTCCCTGAAGTCCCCTTTTTCAAAGAATGACCCTCATGTTTAAAAAAATCCTGATTGCCAACCGGGGTGACCAGCGGCAAAGCCGTGCAGCAGCGAAGCTACATTGCCTGGCACGCGAAGCGTGTGCAGGCGATTTCACCGCGAAAGTTCACCATGTTTAAAAAGATACTCATTGCCAATCGCGGTGAAATCGCCTGCCGCGTGGCCGCCACTGCCCGCCGCATGGCCATCAAGACCGTGGCGGTGTATTCGGACGCCGATGCCGAGGCCAAGCATGTGGGCTATTGCGATGAGTCCGTCCACATTGGCGGCAGCGCGCCGAAAGACAGCTACCTGCGCTGGGAAAAGATCATCGAGGCGGCCAGGGCCACGGGTGCCGAGGCGATTCACCCCGGCTACGGCTTTTTGAGCGAGAACGAGGAATTCGCGCAGGCCTGCGCCAACGCGGGGCTGGTCTTCATCGGCCCGCCGGCGTCGGCCATCAAGGCCATGGGTCTGAAGTCCGAGTCCAAGCAGTTGATGGAAAAAGCCAACGTGCCGCTGGTGCCTGGCTACCACGGCAGCGACCAGGACCCGGCCATGCTCAAGCACGAGGCCGACCGCATTGGCTATCCGGTGCTGATCAAGGCCAGCGCGGGCGGCGGCGGCAAGGGCATGCGGGCGGTGGACAAGAGTGAAGACTTTGCGGCCGCGCTCGCGTCCTGCAAGCGCGAAGCCATCAACAGCTTTGGCGACGACGCGGTGCTGGTTGAAAAATACGTGCAGCGCCCGCGCCACATTGAGATCCAGGTGTTTGGCGACATGCATGGCAACTACGTTTATTTGTTCGAGCGCGACTGCTCGGTGCAGCGCCGCCACCAGAAGGTGCTGGAAGAAGCGCCGGCCCCCGGCATGACGCCCGAGATGCGCGCCCAGATGGGCCTGGCGGCCGTGGCGGCGGCGCGTGCCGTCAACTATGTCGGCGCCGGCACGGTGGAATTCATCGTCGAGCAAACTGAACCCAGCAAAACGACAATCGGGGTGTCCGATCCAGACCAGTCAGGGCCGCGGAACCGGCTTCGCCGGGCCGCAGGCGCAGCGGCCCCCTCGGGGGGCAGCGAACCACACGAAGTGGGGAGCGTGGGGGCCTTCTTCTTCATGGAAATGAATACGCGCTTGCAGGTTGAGCATCCGGTGACCGAAGCCATTACCGGGCTGGACCTGGTGGAGTGGCAACTGCGCGTGGCGTCGGGCGAGCCGCTGCCGCTGGCGCAGGATCAGCTCAAGATCAACGGCCACGCGATCGAGGCGCGGATCTGCGCCGAAAACCCGGACAACAACTTCCTGCCCACCACCGGCACGCTGCATGTGTACGACAAGCCGGTGTGCACGGCGTTTGAACGCAGCACGGTGCGCATTGACGACGGCGTGCGCCAGGGCGACACGATCTCGCCGTTCTATGACTCGATGGTCGCCAAGCTCATCGTGCACGGCCAGACGCGTGAAGAGGCGCTGGCCCGCATGGACGAGGCGCTGGCGCAGACCCGCATCGTCGGGCTGGCAACCAACGTGCAGTTCTTGCGCTACGTGGTGCGCAGCCCGTCGTTTGCCCTGGCCAATCTGGACACGGCCTTGATCCCGCGCGAAGAAGCGGTGCTGTTCAAGCAGGAGCCGGTCGGGCTGCCGATGGCGGCGGCGTGCGCGATTGCGCAGACGCTGCTGGGCGAACAAGGCACCGAAGGCCGCGACCCGTTCAGCCGCCGAGACGGCTGGCAGACGCACGGCGTGACGCAGCGGCCGTTCGCGTTCGAATTCCATGGCGAGCCCGCCAAGGCCGCCTTGACCTACGGGCATGACGGCGCGCTGCATTTGACGGTGGGCGAGGTGTCGGGACCGCTGGTGTTTGCCAAAAGCGCGCAGGGCATGGACATCCAGTTCGCCGGCCAGCGTGTGACCGCAGTGGTTTATACGCAAGGCGAGGTCGATCATGTCTTTACCGCGCGCGGCGCGACCCAGATCACCGCGATGGACCTGCTGGCCCACGCCGGCGAGAGCCACGC
>JAUSDK010000135.1 GCA_030650875.1 Polaromonas sp. | reverse complement strand
CCCATTGCCGCGCTGGTGGCCCTGGTGCTGGGTGGCCTGTACTCGGGTTTCTTCACGCCCACCGAAGCCGGCGGCGTGGGGGCCTTTGGTGCCTTCGTCATCGCCATCCTGCGGCGCAGGCTCGGCGGCGGCAACCTGTGGCGCGTGCTCACCGAAACCGGCGCGGTGTCGGTCGGCATCCTGATCTTGCTGGTGGCGGCGGGCTTCTACAGCCGCATGTTGTCGGTGGCCGGCGTGCCGGTGGCCATCAGCGAGGTCGTGCAGGCCGCCGGCTTGGGCCCTTACGGCTTCCTGCTGCTGTACGTGGTAATTTTGCTGCTGCTGGGCATGATCCTGGACTCCAGCTCCATCTTGCTGATCATGACGCCGGTGGCCGTGCCGATCGCAGCCAGCCTGAACTTCAACCTGATCCACTTTGGCATCATCACCGTCATCGCGGTCGAAATCGGCCTGCTCACCCCACCTTTCGGCATCTCGGTCTTCACGGTCAAGTCCACCCTCAACGACCCCAAGGTTTCAGTAGAGAGCATCTTCGCCGGCACGCTGCCCTACGTGGGTGTGATGCTGCTCGTGCTGCTGCTGATCGCCATCTTCCCGTCCATGGTTCTGGCCTTGACCTGAGCCGCCAGCTGACCCTTTCCGCAACAAAAGCAGACAACACGCCATGGAAAATCTCGACCTTACCGTGCTGCGCACCCTGCATGGCTGGCGCGCTGCCGGCCAGAGCGCGCTGCTGGCCACCGTCGTTCGAACCTGGGGTTCGTCACCGCGCCCCGTGGGCTCCACCATGGCCCTGTGTGAAAGTGGTGCGGTGGTCGGATCGGTGTCGGGTGGCTGCATCGAGGACGATCTGATCTACCGCTACAGCCACGCAACGACCGGGCCGGGTGTTACCCATGACATTCCCAAAGGTCCGCCCGAGCGCGTGGTCTACGGCGTGTCGGCAGATGAAGCCCACCGCTTCGGCCTTCCGTGCGGCGGCACCCTGGAGTTGGTGCTCGAATTCAATCCCGACGCAGGCCTGCTCAAGACCCTGATCGACGAATTGGGGCAGGGCCACCTGGTGGAGCGCCGCACCGAACTTGCCACCGGGCGCGTCAGCCTGCACCCGGTGCGCCCGCCCGCCCCACTGGTAGACGACGGCAAATCACTGCGCAACACCTTCGGGCCCGAGTACCGCATGCTGCTCATCGGCGCGGGTCAACTCACCGAATACCTGGCGACCATGGCACTATTCAGCGGTTTCGCGGTCACTGTGTGCGACCCGCGCGAGGAATACCGCAATAGCTGGTCGGTGGCCGGCGTCACCTTGCTCACCGGCATGCCAGACGACGTGGTGCGCGCGTTCCAGGTCGACCGCCGCAGCTGCGTGATCGCGCTCACGCACGACCCCAAGCTGGACGATCTGGCCCTGCTCGAAGCGCTGGGCAGCGACGCCTTTTATGTAGGCGCCATCGGCTCACGGCGCAACAACCAGGCGCGCAGGGCGCGGCTGATCGAGCACTTCGAACAGACCGAGGCCAGCCTGGCGCACTTGCGCGGCCCCATCGGC
>JAUSDK010000098.1 GCA_030650875.1 Polaromonas sp. | reverse complement strand
CTCGATGTGCAGTTCCACGAAGCTGTCCACCACCGGGCAGCCCACGGCCGCCGGCCCCTGGTAGCCGATGCGCTGCAGTTCTTCTTCTACGCTGCAGCCGTCTGCGGCGCGGGTGGCCAGCGCCTCTGCCAGCGGCAGGCCACCCACGTACACCAGGCTGCCCATCATGTCGGGCTGAAAGCGCGCGCCTTCCTCGTTGGTGAAGAACGCCACTGCAATCGGCCGGCGCAGCCGCACGCCGGCATCGCGCAGGGTGGCCACCACTTCCAGCCCGGCCAGCACGCCGTAGTTGCCGTCGTACAGCCCGCCGGTGCGCACGGTGTCGATGTGGGAGCCCGTCATCACTGGCGGCAAGTCCTCGGTGCCGGCGGTGCCGGCGTAAATGGCCGTGACATTGCCGATCGCGTCGACGGTGACGTCCATGCCCAGCGCGCGCATGCGCGCCACCGTCCAGTCGCGGCCCAGCCGGTCGGCGTCGGTCAGCGCCAGCCGGTTCACGCCGCCGCCCGCCAGCGCGCCGACTTGCCCCAGCGCGGCCAGGCTTTCCATCAGCCGTGCGGGGTTGATTTTCAGGTCGTGGGCTGGGCTCATACCTGCCACCCGAGGACATCCGCCGCGCTGGCGCCCACCAGCTGCTGGTACAGCGCCGGGTCGGTATCGGACTCGCTGCCAAAGAACAACATCCGGCTTTCGGCATCCAGTCCGAACGCAGCCCTGGCCTCGGGGTCACGCGCAATGCCGATGGCCGCCGCCAGCCCGGCCACGGCCGATTCGCCGGCCACAATCGCCGCATCCTGGCCGGGCGGGCGCGCCAGCAGCTGCATCACCGCCACGGCGGCGGCGTCGTCCACGGTGCAAAAGGCGTTGGCGCCGCGCTCCAGCGTTTCCCATGCCAGCAGCGACACCTCGCCGCAGGCCAGGCCGGCCATCAGCGTGTCCAGTTCGCCCGTGACCGCCGTAAGCCGGCCGTTGCGCGCGCTTTGCAGCAGGCAGTCAGCGCGGGTCGGTTCCACCACGGCAAAGAAAGGCCGGTGCTGCGCGTCGCGCTCCCAGAAATACGCGCAGACGGCGGCAGCCAGCCCGCCCACGCCGGCCTGCACAAAGACATGCGTGGGCCAGGCGCCGAGCTGCTGCACGGCTTCCTGCACCATCAGCTGGTAGCCCTGCATGACATCGCGCGGAACGTCCATGTAGCCGGGGTACGACGTGTCGGAAATCACATGCCGGCCGTTGGCTCGGGCATCGTGGTCGGCCTGCCGCACGGCGTCGTCGTAGTTGCCCGCCGTGCGCACCACCTGCGCGCCAAAGCGTTCAATGGCCTGCTTGCGCCCGTCGCTGACGGTGGCGTGGATGTAGATCACGCAGCGGCAGCCGAACAGCTGCGCGCCCCAGGCCACCGAGCGGCCGTGGTTGCCGTCGGTGGCGCAGGTCACGGTGATGTCGGCACAGGCCTGGCGCAGTTCGCCCTGCAGCAGCTCGGACGGCTGCACGTCCCGGCCCAGCTGCTGCCCCAGCACGCGGCACAGCTGCCGGCCCACGGCGTAGGCGCCGCCCAGGGCCTTGAAGCTGCCCAGGCCGAAGCGCGCGCCTTCATCCTTGTAGTGGATGGCGGCCACGCCGAGTGCATCAGCCAGGTCGCCCAGCGCATGCAGGGGCGTGACCTGGTAGCCGGGCCAGGCGGTGATTTCGTGCTCGGCACTGGCCAGCGCGCCGGCGTTGAGGATGCGGGCGCGCTGATCACCATAAGGCTCCTCGCGCTGGAACGCCGGGTTGAGGAAGTAGTCCGTGGAAATGGAAGGAAGGCTTTGCATGGTTGGGTTCACACCGTTGGTTCAGGAATCAGTTTCAAGATCGCCGAGCGCCGCATGGAGCTGCTCGATGCGGGACAGGCGGTCGCGCGCCTGTTTGGGTGCGCGCGCGGCCATGGCCGTAGCCAGGAAATTCAGCAGGCTGACGGCGCTCACATAGGAGTCAAACACTTGCTCAGTCTGGCTGGGGCAGTGCAATATCGCCGCGGCCTGGCTGGCCAGCGCCGACAGCGGGGTGTCGGTCAGCAGCAGCACGCGGGGGCCGTTGCTCCGGGCGGCTGCCACAATTCGCGGCAGCCGGCTGGTGCGCCGGCGAAAGTCCACGGCCAGCAGCAAGTCCTTGTCATTCAGGTCGGCCAGAAACTCCGCCTCACGGCCTGACAGCTCGTTGAGCAGGTTCACGTCAGGCCGCACCTGCGACAGCAGGGCGCTGGCGTAAAAGGCTGTCATGCAGCCGTTGCGGTAGCCGACGATCCAGACGCGGCGTGCCTGCACCAGCAACGCAAGCGTCTGCTCCAGTACGTCCTCTGTGAGTCCGTCGAGCAGGCTGTTCAGGCGCACCACATCGTTTTGCACATGCGTCTGCAAGCGGGCAGATTCCGATTGGCGCGCAGGGGCGCGGCCGATGCGGGCCAGCGGCGATTGCTGCGACACCTGGGCGCGGATGTGCTGGCGAAAGTCGCTGAACCCGGAATAGCCCAGGCGGCGAAAGAACCGTGCCGCGCTGGCCTTGGACGCACCGGCCAGGCCCGCCAGCTCGGTCGCGGAATAGGCCAGCAAATCCTTTTTATTGGCCATCACCACGTCGGCCAGCCGCCGGTCCGTGACCGACAGCTGGTCGTAGACCTTGCGTAGCCGCGCATCAAGTGATTCGGGTGATTCGGTTTTCTGTTTCATGTCATGGTGCCCGGTTTGTGCATGCATCCCCAATTCGATGCATGGCATGCACAAGTTTGGAACATAAGTTCCACTTTATTGGGAATTGAGAAATTATTGTTTCACTCATCATGCGCCTGTCTAGCAAGACCAATGCCCAGCCATGGCGCTTGCCCTGTGCAGGGGGGCAAGCCGGCCCAGCTGAAGGCCGTTATGGGCACATGGCATGCAATTTGCCTACGGAGCTTGTGTTCATCAATTTTCTGGAAAGCCCCTCCATCATGAAATTCAAGTTCGCCACCGCACTGACCGGCCTGCTCGCCGGCCTCGCCCTGATGACGTCGGTGTCGGCCCAGGCCGATGATTCGCTGAGCGCCGTCATGGCCAGGAAGTCCATCTCGCTGGGCATCGCGACCGACTTTCCGCCCTACGGCTTCATGGGTCCCGACTTCAAGCCGCAGGGCCTGGATGTGGCGGTGGCGCAGTTGATTGCCGACAAGCTGGGCGTGAAGGCCGAGATGACGCCGGTCAGCACGCCCAACCGGATTCCCTACCTGCAGACGCGCAAAATCGACCTGATCGTTTCAGCGCTGGGCAAGAACGCCGAGCGCGCCAAGGTGATTGATTTCTCGGTCGCCTATGCGCCGTTTTACCAGGCCATTTTTGGCCCCAAGGCGCTCAGCATCAAGAGCTACCAGGACCTGTCGGGCAAGTCGATTGCCGTGACGCGCGGCACGATCCAGGACGACATCCTGCAGCAGGTGGCGCCGCCCACGCTGAAGATCCAGCGCTTTGAAGACGACAGCGCGACGGTGGCCGCCTTCGTGTCGCAGCAAACGCAGCTGCTGGCCACCGGCGCCGCCGTGGCCGGGGTGGCGATACAGAAGAATCCGCAGGTCCAGGCTGAGTACAAGCTGCTGCTAAAAGACTCCCCCAATTTCATCGGCGCGCGCCAGGGTGAAAAGGCCCTGCTCGACAAGGTCAACGAGATCCTGCGCCAGGCCAAGGCCGATGGCACGCTCAACAGCTATGCGCAGCGCTGGCTGGGTCGCGGCCTGGGCGACCTGCCGGAATAAGGCCGTGGGGGGGAGCCGTTTCCCCCCATCAAACGACACGTTCATTTTTCTGATCCACCAACCATCCTGACACCATGAGCCTTGATTTTTTAGTGGTGCTGGCGCAGTGGCCCATGCTGCTCAAGGGCCTGGCGCTCACCGTCCTGCTGACGGCGATTGCCGCGCCGGTGGGCAGTGGCCTGGGCATTGCCTGCGCGTGGGCGCGGCTGCACGGCCCGGCCTGGCTGCGGGTGGTGGTGGGCAGCTATGTGGAGCTGATCCGCAACACGCCCTTCATCATCCAGTTGTTCTTCATCTTTTTTGGCCTGCCCGCCCTGGGCGTCAAGCTGTCGGCGGAGACGGCCAGCATCCTGGCCATGGTCCTGAACCTCGGCGCCTATGCTTGCGAGATCGTCCGCGCGGGCATCGAATCCACGTCCCCGGGCCAGATCGAGGCGGCCAAGAGCCTGGCGCTGAACCGCTGGCAAATCTTCACCCGCGTGGTGCTGCCGCCGTCGCTGGCGCGCGTGTGGCCGGCGCTGGTCAGCCAGATCATCATCGTGATGCTGGGCTCGGCGGTTTGCGGGCAAATCTCGACCGAGGAAATCTCTTACGCCGCCAACCTGATTTCCAGCCGGACCTTTCGCAGCATGGAGTCCTACATCGTCGTCACCATCGCCTACCTCGGCCTGGCGGTCTTGCTGCGGCAGGCGCTGAACTGGGCCGGGCCGCGTTTCATTTTCGGCCGCTGAGCCACGCTGAACAACACAGCACCAGAAAGGCAAACCATGGTCGACTTTTCCTTGTGGGACATCGCGCGCAACCTGCTGCTGGCCCTGCGCTGGACGGTGGCGCTGTCGCTGATCGCCTTTGTTGGCGGCGGCCTGGTCGGGCTGCTGCTGCTCGTCGCCAGGCTCTCGAAGCTGCCGGGCGCGGCGCCGGCAGTGGCGCTGTATGTGCAAATTTTTCAGGGAACGCCGCTGCTGATGCAACTGTTCCTGACCTATTTCGGCCTGTCGATGCTGGGCATCGATACCTCCGCGCTGTTTGCCGCGTCGGTCTGCCTCACGCTCTACGCCAGCGCCTATTTCACCGAGATCTGGCGCGGCTGCGTGCTGTCGATTCCGCGCGGCCAGTGGGAGGCGGCGGCCAGCCTGGCCATGAACTTTCGCGAGCAGCTGCGCTACATCGTGCTGCCCCAGGCCACGCGCATGGCCATCGCGCCGACGGTCGGCTTTCTGATCCAGATCGTCAAGGGCACGGCGCTGGCCTCGGTGATCGGCTTCGTCGAAATCACCAAGGCCGGCCAGATGATTGCCAACGCCACCTACGAGCCCTTTCTGGTCTATGGCTGCGTCGGCCTGCTGTATTTCACCCTGTGCTTCCCGCTGTCGGTCTGGAGCCGCCACCTGGAACGAAAACTCAGCCCCCGGCACTGAAGGCAATACGACATGACCCTGCACACCACAACCACCAAGACCATCCCGCTGGTGGACATTCGCGGCCTGCGCAAGCGCTACGGCACCAACGAAGTCCTCAAGGGCATCGACCTGCAAATCGAGCGCCGCGAGGTGGTCTGCATCATCGGCAAGAGCGGCTCGGGCAAGAGCACGCTGCTGCGCTGCATCAACGGCCTGGAGGAGTTCCAGGAAGGCGCGCTCACGGTGCACGGCCAGCCGCTCAAAATCCACGACCCGCACGCCATGCGCGCGTTGCGCCAGAACGTGGGCATGATCTTCCAGAGCTTCAACCTGTTCCCGCACCTCACGGTGGGACAGAACGTGATGCTGGCGCCCATGCTGGTCAAGGCGCTGCCCAAGCCGCAGGCGCGCCAGCGCGCCGAAAAGCTGCTGGCGCGCGTCGGGCTGGCCGAAAAATTTGACCACCGGCCCGAGCAGCTCTCAGGCGGGCAGCAGCAGCGCGTGGCGATTGCCCGCGCACTTGCCATGGACCCCGAAGTGCTGCTGTGCGACGAAGTCACCTCTGCGCTCGACCCCGAACTGGTCGGCGAAGTGCTTCAGGTGGTGGAGGACCTGGCCGGGCAGGGCATGACGCTGGTGCTGGTGACGCACGAGATGAACTTTGCCCGCAAGGTCAGCGACCGCGTGGTCTTCATGCACCAGGGCAAGGTCCATGAAATGGGGCCGCCGGAAGCGCTTTTCAGCCGCCCGCAAACGCCGGAGTTGCAGCAGTTTTTGTCGGCCTTGTGAGGCGGCGGGCGCTTGCCATCGCCCCTGCATCAAGGCCTCGATTTCATCGGTCTTGACTGGCACGCCGGGCGCCGGAAAATCGCAGCCGGTGGCCGTGACCAGCGCGTCGTCTTCAATCCGGATGCCAATGTTGCAGAACTGCCTGGGCACGCCCTTGGCCGGGCGCACGTAGCGGCCGGGCTCTATCGTCAGCACCATCCCGGGGCAGTGGTTGCAGTTCGCGCACAGCGATTTGCCGGCCCGCTTTGCAGCGTAAGCCGACGTTCAGGCGGATGGCCTGTTGGGCTATAGTTCAGACCAAATAAAACGTCGAAAGACGTAAGCTCGACGTTACCCAAATTTCGCCAGGATAGGCGACAGGGTTCAAAGGGAGCTGCGCTCCCAATTTCCCGGTGAACACGCGCAATGACAGTACCAACCTACGATCAGTTCATCGAACCCATTCTTCGCTATCTGGCGCAACACCCCGAAGGCGTTCTGGCAAAGGACGCGCACGAAGCGGCTGCGGTTGCCCTGCACCTATCCGATGAAGACCGGACGCAACTACTAGCAAGCGGAACACAGCGAACCTACAAGAACAGAGCGGGATGGGCGCATGACAGACTGAAACGAGCTGGGTTATCCGCTACACCGAAGCATGCGTTCTGGAAACCGACGGAGGCTGGATTAGCCTTCGTTAAGGAACACCCGCTACCTCTATCCGATGAGGAAGTGCAGAAGCTGGCCATGGGCTACCTTGGCGTGAAGCTGAAGCCGCAGATTGCAAACGGCGCAACAGCGGCAACTACGCCACCGCAGTCGAAGATGCCGAGTGTGAGCATTGCTAGTCCAGACGATCAACTTGGACAAGCAGTTACGGAACTGAGACAGGCGGCAATTGCCGATTTGGTAGAAATTCTGGCAAATGTTTCTCCGGGATTCTTTGAAACTATTGTTCTCGATTTGCTACACCGAATGGGATACGGCGCGAATCGCACCGACCTTCAAAAGGTCGGGGGCTCAGGCGATGCGGGAATCGACGGAATAATTTCTCTGGACCGCTTGGGTATGGAAAAGGTGTATGTTCAGGCGAAGAGATGGCAGCAAGTCGTTGGAAGACCGGAACTTCAAGCGTTCTACGGCGCTTTAGCCGGCCAGAAGGCCAAGAAAGGCGTATTCATCACAACTTCAGCCTATACGTCCCAGGCCAAGGACTTCGTCAAGTCAGTTGAGGGAATCGTACTGGTTGACGGCCAGCGACTTGCTGAGTTGATGATTGAGTGCGAGCTTGGTATCACTGCCCGAACGATAAAGATTCCTAAGATCGACTCCGACTATTTCGACGAAGAAGCGGCCTAACCATTCGCTCGACCGGACCCATCGCGGCATGCGGCATCGACCGGTTGAATCCAAGGTCTAAACCAGTCACTGTATTCCGTGGCAAGCACCGCTGCCGCGTTTTGCCCTTCGTCTGCGGTATCCGCGCACTGATGCGCGGTCTACAGCGGCAGCATGCAGCCTAACCGCTGGGGCTACCCCCGCATCAAGGCCTCAATCTCATCAGCCCTGACCGGCACGCCACGCGTCAGCAGCTCGCAGCCGGTAGCCGTGACCAGCGCGTCGTCTTCAATCCGGATGCCGATGTTCCAGAACTGCCTGGGCACGCCCTTGGCCGGGCGCACATAAATGCCGGGCTCTATCGTCAGCACCATGCCGGGGCGCAGGATGCGTGCGGGTTTTTTCATGACGGTTTGGCCCAGCGCGTCTTTTTCCGGGCGGGGCTTGCTGCCGGGCTCGGTGTAGTCGCCGCAGTCGTGCACGTCCATGCCCATCCAGTGGCCGGTGCGGTGCATGTAGAACTGGCGGTAGGCACCGGATTCAAGCACGTCGTCAATGCTGCCGTGCTTGGCCTTGTCGAGCAGGCCGGTGTCCAGCATGCCGCCAATCAGCACGCGCGTGGCGGCGTCGTGTGGGTCGGTAAAGCGCTGGCCGGGGCGGGTGACGGCAATCGCCGCTTCCTGCGCGGCCTGGACGATGTCGTAGAGCGTGCGCTGGGCCGGGGTGAATTTGCCGTTGGCCGGAAAGGTGCGCGTGATGTCGCTGGCGTAGCCGTCGAGCTCGCAGCCGGCATCGATCAGACAGAGCTGGCCGGCCTGCAGTTCGGTGTCGCCCGCGCGGTAATGCAGGATGCAGGCGTTGGCGCCGGCCGCGACGATGCTGGTGTAGGCCGGAAATTGCGCGCCGTGGCGGCGAAATTCGTGCAGCAGTTCGGCCTCCAGGTGGTATTCGCGCAGCTTGAGCAGGGCGCCTTTGCCGGCGTCGTGCAGCAGCGCGGCCGAGGCCTGCATGGCGCGCACATGGGCGCCGGCTGAAATCTTGCCGGCGCGCCGCAGGATCGCAATTTCGTGCTTGTCTTTTACGAGCCGCATTTCATCGAGCAGCTTGCACAGGTCGTGCTGGCTCTGCGGGCATTCGGCGCCCAGGCGCACGCGGGCGCGCACCTTGTTCAGCCAGCCGTCGACCTGGGTTTCCAGGCCCTTGTGGGTGGCAAACGGAAACCACACGGCGTTTTGGTTGCTCAGCAGTTCCGGCATTTTTTCGTCCAGCGCGTCCACGCTGAAAGCCTGGTCCACGCCGAGTTCTGCGGGCGCGGCTTTCGGACCCATGCGCAGGCCGTCCCATATTTCACGTTCCAGGTCCTTGGGCCGGCAAAACAGCGTGCTGGTGGTGCCCTTGCCGCTGGCGTCAATCACCAGCCAGCTGCCGGGCTCGCTGAAGCCGGTCAGGTAGTAAAAGTAGCTGTCGTGGCGGTAGGGAAAGTCGCTGTCGCGGTTGCGCGGCACCTCGGGCGCGGTGGGCAGAACGGCAATGCCGCCGCCGGCCGCCTTGAGGGCGCGGCCAATCGCGGCGCGGCGTTTGGCATAAATTGCGAGGGTGCTCGGTGCAGTGCTCATGGTTCAGCTTTCGGTGATGCGGTTCAATTCGTCCAGCCGGGCGGGCGTGCCCACGTCGGTCCAGGGGCCCTCGTACAGTTCGGCGCTGACGCGGTGATTGTCCATGGCCGCCCGCAACAGCGGGGCCAGCGGGGCTTTGAGGCCCTGCGGATTGCCGGCCGGCAGGTCGGGTAGCCCGTCGAAAAATGCGCGCCGGTACAGGCCTACGGTGCTGTAGGTGTAGCGCGGCATTTCGGTTTTGTCGTGCGCGGCCAGGTTGCGCGCCAGGCCGTCAGCGCCCAGCCCGAAGTCGCCGCGCGGGTTGTGGGCCGGGTTGGGCACCAGCCACAGGTGGGCGAGCTGCCTGCCCGCCACAAAGCGGCTGACGGCGGCTTCAGAAAATTCGAAGCCCGGCATGAACACATCACCCGCCAGCACCCAGAACACCTCGCCCAGCAGCGGCAGCGCGCGCGCAATGCCGCCCGCCGTTTCCAGCGCGCCGCCAAAGTCGGCGCCTTCGTGGGAGTATGAAATGGATAGCTTCTCAGTGCCGTCCTGGTCGGGCTGCAGGTCGAAATGGCTTGAAATCTGCGGGCCCAGCCAGGCCGTGTTGATGACCAGCTCCTTGAAGCCGCCGCGCGCCAGGGCCTCGGCGTGCCAGTCAATCAGCGCCTTGCCGCGCACGCGCAGCAAGGGCTTGGGGCAGTGGTCGGTCAGCGGCCGCATGCGCTCGCCGCGTCCGGCGGCCAGGATCATGGCTTTGATGCTCATGCGCCCGCCTTGCGGGCTGGGCCATGGCGGCGTAAAAAGAGGTGGGTGGGGCGTGGCGATGCGTGCATGCACAACACTTTAGAGCATTGGCCGCCCGCCCGGTTTTCAGGGCCATGACAGGCCCGCACCGAAGCCCCGCAACGCGGGCCTGAACAGCCGCCCGCCGCTCGCCCGGTAAAATAGCGGATTACCCTGATTCCCGAACCTCCCGGAGCTTTTCTTGATGGCCAATAATGAAATGATGGCGAATGCGATACGCGCACTCGCAATGGACGCTGTGCAACAAGCCAATTCGGGACATCCCGGCGCCCCCATGGGCATGGCCGACATGGCGGTGGCCCTCTGGGGCGACCACCTCAAGCACAGCCCGCAGAACCCGCACTGGATGGACCGCGACCGCTTCGTGCTGTCCAACGGCCATGCCTCCATGCTGCTGTATTCGGTGCTGCACCTCACGGGCTACAAGCTGCCGATCAAGGAGCTCAAGAACTTCCGCCAGTTCGGCTCCAAGACGCCCGGCCATCCTGAAGTCGACGTGACGCCCGGCGTTGAAACCACCACCGGCCCGCTCGGCCAGGGCCTGACCAACGCCGTGGGCTTTGCGCTGGCTGAAAAGCTGCTGGCCAAGGAGTTCAACCGCGAAGGCCACGCCGTGGTGGACCACAGCACCTATGTCTTCATGGGCGACGGTTGCCTGATGGAAGGCATCAGCCACGAGGCCGCCGCACTGGCCGGCGCCTGGAAACTCGGCAAGCTGATTGCGCTGTACGACGACAACGGCATCTCGATCGACGGCCAGGTCGGTCCCTGGTTTATCGACAACACGCCG
>JAUSDK010000055.1 GCA_030650875.1 Polaromonas sp. | reverse complement strand
GCCGCCCAGGCCGCGCAGCCCTGGGTGCAGGCCGTGCGCAGCAACCCGCCGCCGTTCTGGGCCATGGAAAGCCTGCTCAGGGAATACCCGATTTCCAGCGCCGAAGGCCTGGCCCTGATGCGCCTGGCCGAAGCCCTGCTGCGCGTGCCCGACGCCGAAACCGCGATTGCGCTGACGGCCGACCAGCTCGGCCGCGCCGACTTTGATGCGGCCGGCGACGGCATGTTGCAGCGCCTGTCCTCGTCGGCGATTGCCTTGTCCAAGAAGTTCCTGCCCGACGAAGGCCAGCCCGGCCTGGGGGCCAGGCTGGGCGCGCGCACCGTGGTCGCCGCCACCGTGCGCGCGGTCCAGTTGCTGGGCCGGCAGTTTGTGCTCGGCCAGACCATAGGCGACGCCATGAAGGAGGCCGACGCCGCGCGCAAGAAAACCGCCCGGCTGGTGTTCAGCTACGACATGCTGGGCGAAGGCGCACGCACCGACGCCGACGCGCTGGCCTATCTGGCCAGCTACACCAACGCCATCCAATTCATCGCTGCGGGTGCAAGCCAGCGCGGCGTGTGCGAGCAAAACGACGGTATCTCGATCAAGCTCAGCGCGCTCCATCCGCGCTATGAAGACGCCCAGCGCATCCGCGTCATGGCCGAACTGGTGCCGCGCGTCTGGGGGCTGTGCGCGCTGGCCGCCCAAGCCAATATCAACCTCACGATCGACGCCGAGGAAGTCGACCGGCTGGAGCTGTCGCTCGATGTGTTTGAAGCGCTGGCCGCCCGGGTCGCGCAGCACCAGCCGCAGTGGCGCGGCTTTGGCCTGGCGCTGCAGGCCTACCAGACCCGCGCGCTGGAACTGGTGGAGCATGTCATCGGCATTGGCCGCAAATACCAGCTGCGCCTGATGTGCCGGCTGGTCAAGGGCGCCTACTGGGATTCGGAAATCAAGCGCGCCCAGGAGCTGGGGCTGCCGCATTACCCGGTGTTCACCCACAAGCAGCACACCGACGTGGCCTACCTGGCCTGCGCCCAGGCGCTGCTGGCCGCGCCTGATGCGGTCTACCCGCAGTTTGCCGGACACAACGCCGGCACGATTGCCGCGATCATTCAGATGGCCGGGCGCAACGCCGTACCCTTTGAATTGCAGCGCTTGCACGGCATGGGCGAGGGCGTGTTCCGCGAGGTGCTGAAAAACCCACTGATCAACTGCCGCGTCTACGCCCCGGTCGGGGCGCACCGCGACCTGCTGGCCTACCTGGTGCGCCGCCTGCTGGAAAACGGCGCCAACTCGTCGTTCGTGCACCAGCTTGCCGACGAATCGGTGGGCATGGAGCAGCTGCTGGTGTCGCCGCTGCGGCTGGACCGGTCGACCTTCCTGCCGCTGCCGCCCGCGCTGTTTGGTGCTGCGCGCGCCAACAGCCTGGGGCTGGACCTGACGGTGGAGAGCATGCGCGCGCCGTTGTTTGCTGCGTTCAATGCCGTGGCCGTGCCGGTGGTGCCGGAGTTTGATGAAAAATTGGCCGCCAGCGCAGTAGCCAAAGGGGTTGAAGGCTATCAAAAATGGAGCAAAGTGCCGGTCGCCGAGCGCGCCGCCGCGCTGCGCCGCGCCGCCGATGCCTTGCAGCAGCAGCTGCCCCGGTTTTGCGCGCTGATGGTGAAGGAAGCGTTCAAGACCTGGGGCGACGCGGTGTCGGAAGTGCGGGAAGCCATCGACTTCCTGCGCTACTACGCGGGCGAGGCCGAGCGCATCATGGCGCCCATCGCCTTGCCCGGCCCGACCGGCGAGACCAACGCGTTGCGCCTGAACGGGCGCGGCGTCTGGGTCTGCATCAGCCCGTGGAATTTTCCGCTGGCAATTTTCATCGGGCAGGTGGCGGCGGCTCTGGCCACCGGCAACGCCGTGCTGGCCAAGCCCGCCGAGCAAACCCCCGGCGTGGCCTGGGAAGCGGTGAAGCTGTTGCACCAGGCCGGTGTGCCCGAAGGCGCGCTGCAGCTGCTGCACGGGCCCGGCGACACCGTGGGCGCGGCGCTGGTGGCCGCGCCCGGCGTGGCCGGCGTGGTGTTCACCGGCTCGACCCAGGTGGCCCGGCTGATCAACCGCGCGCTGGCCGCCAAGGACGGCCCCATCACCCCGCTGATTGCCGAGACTGGCGGCATCAACGCCATGCTGGTCGACAGCACCGCGCTGCCCGAGCAGGTGGCTGACGCGGTGGTGCAAAGCGCGTTCCGGTCGGCCGGTCAGCGCTGCTCGGCGCTGCGTCTGCTGTGCGTGCATGAAGGCATCGCCGACGCCGTGATCGAGATGATCCAGGGGGCGGCCCGCGAACTGGTGGTGGGCGACCCGGCCGAGCTGGCGACCGATCTGGGGCCGGTGATTGACCGCGAGGCCTTTGACCACATCACGCGGCATCTGGAGCGCCTGAATTCATCGTCAAAAGTGCTTCTGGCGCAGGAGCAGCGGGCGCAATCAGCTGCTGGTTCAATCGCCAACCTGGTCTGGCCCGCCGCCTGTGAAGTGGCCAGCCTGGCCGAGGTCAAGGACGAAATCTTTGGCCCGGTGCTGCACATCGTGCGCTGGGGCAGCGGGGCGCTTAAAACCCCTGAAGCGGTGATCGCGCAGATCAATACGCTGGGCTACGGCCTCACGCTGGGCATCCAGACCCGCATCGACTCGCGCGCGCAGGCGCTGGCCGCTGCTGCGCATGTCGGCAATGTCTACATCAACCGCAACATGATTGGCGCGGTGGTGGGCTCCCAGCCCTTTGGCGGTGAAGGCCTGAGCGGCACCGGCCCCAAGGCGGGCGGCCCGCACTACCTGTACCGCTTTTGCAGTGAACAGACGGTGACGGTGAACACCACGGCCGCCGGCGGCAATGCGGCGCTGCTGGCCAGCGCTTAAGGCGCCGATGACGGCGAAGACGCCGGGCAGGTGGGCTGCACGCGCAGGTAGGCCTCCAGCTGCGCAATCGGCAGCGGTTCTGAAAACAGGTAGCCCTGAAAGTGCTCGCAGCCCTGCCTGATCAAGAAGTCGCGCTGGGCCTGCGTTTCCACGCCCTCGGCCACCACGCCCAGCCCCAGGCTCTGGGCCAGCGTGATGATGGCGCGCGAAATGGCGGCGTCGTTCGGGTCGGTCAGCAGGTCGGCCACAAAGGTTCGGTCTATCTTGAGCTGGTCCAGCGGCAGGCGCTTGAGCACCGACAGCGACGAATAGCCCATTCCAAAGTCGTCGATCGCCAGCGTGACACCGAGCGCCTTGAGCGAGCCCATTTTGGCGATGGTGATTTCCATGCGGTCGGCCAGCAGGCTTTCGGTCAGCTCGAGCTTGAGCCGGTGCGGCGCGATGCCGGTGCGCGCGATCGTGGCCATCACCATGTCGACAAAGTCCGGGTGGCGGAACTGGCGCACGCTGACGTTCACCGCCACGCTCAGCCCCGCCGTTTCTGGCCGGCCGGCCCAGGCCGCGAGCTGCGCGCAGGCGCTCTCCAGCGCCCACTGGCCCAGCGGCAAGATCAGCCCGGTGTCTTCGGCCGCAGGAATGAAGTCGGCCGGCGCCACCAGTCCCTGGCGCGGGTGCTGCCAGCGCAGCAGGGCTTCCACGCCGGTGATGCCGCCATGGCGGTCGACCTGGGGCTGGTAGTACAGTAAAAACTGCTGCGCTTGCAGGCCGATGCGCAGGTCGGAAATCAGGGCCGCCTTGGCGCTGGCGGCCGCCTGCAGCGCGGGGTCGAAAAAGCAGACGTTGTTGCGGCCCAGGGTTTTGGCCTGGTACATCGCGAGGTCGGCCTGTTTGAGCAGCTCGTTCACACTGCCCTGCAGGCCGCTGAAGGCGGTCACGCCCATGCTGGCGCTGGCGTGGTGCTGGTGGCCGTCCAGGTCAAACGGCGTGCGCAGTTGGTCCAGTACCTTTTCGGCCACGACACGGGCCCGTGCGGCGGCGGCGTCCGGCTCGTCTCCCAAGTCTTCCAGCATGATGACGAATTCGTCGCCGCCCAGGCGCGCCACGGTGTCGGTCTTGCGCACGCAGTCCAGCAGCCGCGTGGCGACTTTTTGCAGCAGCTGGTCGCCTTTGTGGTGGCCCAGGGTGTCGTTCAGCGCCTTGAAGTTGTCCACATCGATAAACATCAGCGCGCCCTGGTGACGCGTGCGCGCACTCTGGGTGAGCGCGCGCTGCAGGCGGTCCATCAGCAACTGCCGGTTGGGCAGATTGGTCAGCGGGTCGTAGAAGGCCAGGTGGTGAATCTCGTCTTCTGCCGCCTTGCGCTGGGTGATGTTGCGCCCCACGGCCACCCAATGCGTAAGCTGGCCCGCCGGCGCGAGCACCAGCACAATTTCAAGTTCCACCCAAAACCAGCTGCCGTCCTTTCTGAAAATCCGCAGCTCGCTGCGCACCTGCCCGTCTTTTTGCAGCGCCTCGGACATGCGGCGCAACTCGCGAAGCTGGGGCTCGGGCCCCAGCATCATGCGCGGCGTCTTTCCCATCACCTCTGCGGGCAAGTAGCCGGTGTGCTGTTCGAACGCGTCGTTGACAAACACGATGCGCGGCGCGCTTTCACCGGCCGGCAGGGCCTCGGCAATCAGCACGATGTCGTTGAGCCGCGAGATGCTGGTCTGCAGCAGCATCAGCTGCTCCTGTGATTTGCGCCGCTCGCTGACGTCGCGGAAATACACGGCCAGGCCTTCTGCGAACGGGTAGGCGCGCACTTCCAGCCACTTGTCCAGCGGCGGGTAGAAGTCCTCGAATTCGACACGGCGGTGCGATGCCAGCGATTTTTCAAGCTGCTGCTTCAGGCGATCGCCGACGCCGCCGGCAAACTCCTGCCAGATGGGCAGGCCCAGCAGGTCGCCGGTACTGCGCTGCAGCAGCCGCTCGCTTTCCTGGTTGAGGTAGGTAAAGCAGCACTGGCGGTCCAGGGTGAAAAAAGCTTCCGTGATGCTGGCCAGCGTGGTGGTCAGGCGCATCGCCAGCCGGAGGGTTTCGCGCTGGGCCTGCTTCTGGGCGGAAATGTCCTGCAACGCGCCCTGCAGGCGGACGATACGGCCCTGGTCGTTGCGCACGGCCTCGCCCACGGCACGCACCCATTGGGTGGTTTGGGCCGCTTTGGCGCTGGATGCAATCTGCATTTCTGCGTCAAACGGCGTGCCATCCTGGCTGCAGCGATGAAGCAGGGTGCGCAGTCGTTGGCGCCAGTCTGGCGTGAACCGGTTGGTCATCGCATCCAGCAGCAGTGCGCCGCCCCTGGGCACGCCCAGAATCGCCGCAAACTCGTCTGAATGCATCACCCGGTGGCCCGGCAAGTCCATGGACCAGCTGCCGATGTGCGCCGTGCGCTCCGCCATGTCCAGCAGGCTGCCGCCTGATGGCTGGGTAGCGGGGGGCGCTGCCGCGTCCTCGCCAGTGAAATCATGCAGCATCGATGACGTCCTTTTGTCCGGTCTTCATGCGCGCCTGAAAACAAATCAGCGTTGGCGTTCAAAGCAGGGGAGGGTGTCGGCGTTACACCCGTAACAGTCTACAAGTCAACGAATCGTTTTGCAGCACCAAAGCGCTTTCGCTTGCGGCGCATCAACTGCATGGCAGTTTTTTTGCAAATGGGCGCAAGGGGCATTCGTGCAGGTGTCAGCAAGTGCTTCGGAGCCAATTGAGAAATCTCAAGCACTGCGGCACACCTCTGACGTATTTTCCAGTCAAGCGCCCAAACATTGAAAACCTGTCGGCCCAGTTGGCCCGCCGTCACGAAACGCACAGAAAGCCACCATGAACATACTTGAGAGGCTCGGACACTGTCCGGATGTTGCCACCCTGAAGCCCGCCTTGCAGCAGCTGTGCGGAAAGTTCGGTCGGGTGGTGCGGCTGGACGTGCTGACGGCCATGCACGAGGGCACGCGGCAGGCGATTTGCTTTTTGCGCCTGGATTCACCCGAGAAGGAACAAGTCCTCATGAAAACGCTGGGCGTGGGGCGTTTTGGGGGGGAGATCGTGTTTGTGGTGGATCTTCATGCAGTTGAAACCGACCAGGACACCGGTCCGTCTTCCCAGTGGTCCGAATTTGATGATGGGGGCTAGGCGTCTGCCTGTGCCCTTATGCATGGCGCCGTGCGCCAGGAAAAAACAACAGAAAGAACACCATGTGGCTGGTTGATACCTTTTTCCTGAATCCCGATGGACGAAAGTTCATCGGGAGGGTGTTGACGAGACTCAACAAAATGCAGCCTGCGCGCGCCATGGGCGCCTTGCATGGCCGGGTCGCAGCGGGGCCGGGCTGGTGCGCGCGCCGCCTTCTTTCCGCGTTGCGCGAATTCGCATGCGGCCGGCTTTGCGCGCTGCTGCCACCCTGTGCGCTGGTGTTCGGCTGTGCCATGGGGCGCGCCGCAGCGCCAGGCACCGCCTTTTTTTATGGCGCGCCCGTTCCTGTTTCCGCGTTGTCGCACTATGAGCGCGTCGTGGTCGAAGCTGAAAATCTGCAGGATCTGGCCGCACTGCGCAAGGCCGGGGCGGACGTTTTTGCCTACCTCAGTGTGGGCGAAGCGGAGGGCTGGCGGGCATCGTCGCGCGCATTGCCCCCGACGCTGTTTCTGGGTACCAACGCCGCCTGGCAAAGCCGCATTGCCGACCTGGCCCACCCGGGCTGGCAACGGTATCTGCTCGAAGACCGCATGGCTGCGCTGTGGGCTGCCGGCTATCGCGGCTTTTTCCTGGATACGCTGGACAGCTACCTGCTGGCCGCCAGGAGTCCGGCTGAACAGCAGGCCCAGAGAAGTGCGCTCGTGGCGCTGATCCGGGCGATGCACCAGCGCTTCCCCGGTGTCAGGTTGATGTTCAACCGGGGCTTTGAAGTGCTGCCTGACGTGGGCTCTCTGGCCGTCGGGCTGGCGGCGGAGTCGCTGTTTCAGCGCTGGAATCCGGTGACCCAAAAATACGAGACCGTCAGCGAAAACGACAGGCGCTGGTTGCTGGCGCGCCTCGATGAGGCCCGCCTTCGCTATGGCCTGCCGGTCACGGTGATTGACTATGTGCCTGCGAATCAGCCCGAACTGGCCCGCGCCACCGCGCGCCGCATCGTGGCCCTGGGTTTTACCGCATGGGTGGCCAATCCCGGCCTGGATGTAATTTCGATTGGAGTGGAACCATGAAAAATGACGTCGTGACGACGGAAAAGCGCATCGGTCTGGTGCGGCCCCTGACGCTCATCACTGCCTTGCTGGCGCTCATTGCCGCGCTGATTGGCTTGTTTCCCAGCCAGAAACGATTGACGGCGCTTTCCGGTCAACGCGAGTCGGATGCCTTGTCCATTGCCTACCTGCAGTTGCTTCTGCGGGTGCACCCGGACGATGACGCGCTCAGGCGCGCACTGGCGCATAACCTGGCAGCCGCCGGCAAATGGGCCGACGCGCGCAGCGTCCTCGCGCCCTTGCTGGCTCAGCCCCAAGAAGGCGGAAGGCGGGCGCGCATGGAGGCGCTTGAGATCGACTTCCTGATCGTCAAATCCCTGACAACAGAGAGCCGGGAACGCACCGGTCTCAGAAACGACATCGCCCGCCAGATCGAAAACCTCCGCACGGAAACAAGCGACCATGCGTCCCTGGCGCGGCTGGCGGACATCAGCCTGGCGATGGCCCTGCCCAGTGCGGCGGCACGGATTTACCAGAAACTCGCTGCCGTCGACCAGGCCGGGCGGCAACGCTGGCTGGATCATGCCGCCACGCAATACCTTGCCAGCGGCGCGCCGGACCAGGCCGCGCGCGCTTATCAGGAAGCGGCTCAAATCGCGCAGGACGACGTGGAGGGCCAGCGCAAATACACGCTGCTGGCGATCGACGCCTACCTGGCGGCCAGCCAGGGCGCACAGGCGCTGGCGCTGGCTGAAGCGTCTGCGCCGCATTTTGCCGGCGATCTGGCGTTCATGCGGCGCATGGTGACGATGGCATTGGCGCAAAACGATACGGCCCAGGCGCAGCGGTCTGGCCGGGCGCTGGTCGCGCTGGCGCCCGACGATGCCGACATTTTGTCGCAGCAAGTAGAGGTGGAAATTGCCGCGAAAGACCTACTGGCGGCGCTTGAACTGGCGACCCGCCTGGTGGCGCTGGAGCCCGCCAACAATGAAAAACGCACCCGCATGGCACACCTTGCGGAGTGGGCCGGAAAGCAGGATGTCGCGCTTGAGCAATGGCTCTGGCTGGCCCGCTTGCCTTCGGGCTCGGAAGCGCGGGCCAACGCCATGCGCCTGGCGCTGGGAAAAGAAGATGACGCACTGTGGCTGGCGCTGGCAGGGCAGGTGTTTCAGGCGCGGCCCATGAAACCGGAAGAGTCCGCCGTGCTGGTTGCCATTGAGCAGCGCGGCCGTGCGCCCAAACAGTTGGTGGCATTTTTGCAAAATTACGCCAAGCGCCATCCCTTGCAGCGCGAGCAGTGGGAAGCGCTGGCGAACGCGCAGGAACAGCAGGGCGACCTGCCTGCGGCCATCGCCAGCTGGCGGGGCATGAGCCCGCAGCTGATCAGCCCGCCCGAATCGGCGCGCCGCCAGGCCGAACTGCTGCTCCGCGCGCAGCGGCCGGACGAGGCGTGGGCGGTGCTGCAGGAGGCACGCGCCGGCGCCGCGCCGGGCGAGGCGGCCTACTGGCAGGTCTACGGCGACGCGGCATGGGCGCGCGAATCCAGGCCTGAAGCGCTGCTGGCGTACCGCACTGCATGGGAAGGCGGCTCGTCGAATGCCCGGGCGATTGAAAGGCTGATCGCGCTCTACAACGCCAGCGCCCAGCCGGAGCAGGCCATTGCGGTGGGTAAGCAGGCTTACCAGCGGCTGGCCGAGGCGCGCTGGTTGCTGCTGGCGATGGATGCGGCCTCCCAGGCGTCCCGCTGGGACGCGTCGCGCGATTTGTCGAGCCTGGGGCAGCGCGACGAAGTGAAGTTCGCAGGCAGCGAAATGTACTGGCTGCTGGAAGCCAACATTGCCAGCCATGACGGCCGCAAGGCGCGTGCGCGCAAGGCCTACAGGCAGGCCTTGGCGCTCAATCCGGCCGCCGTGCCGACGCGGGTGCAGCTCCTGTGGTTCGAGCACGACTACGGCGACGCGCAGCAGCTTGGCGAGCATGTCGCGAAGTGGCAATCCGATGCGCAGGCCGATCCCGCCTACTGGCCGGTCTATGCGGTGGCCATGCTCAAGCTCAAGCAGGTCGATGCGTCGCTGGCGTGGTTTGAAAAGCAAGCCGCCGCAAAGCCCGATGACTATGTGTGGCAGGTGGGTTATTTCGACGCGCTTGCCGACGCTGGGGGCGGCGATGAGGCGCAGCGCCTGCGCGCCCGCATGATGCCGCGCTTGCGCGCCAGGCTGGGCGGGGCAGGCAAGAGCGGCAAGCCCTCTGAAAAAACCTTGTGGCTCGCCTACGCCTCGATGGTGAGGCACTTCGAAGGCGAGCCGGCCGGTGACCAGGTGCTGCAGGACATGCTGGCGCGTGGTCACAAGGATGGCGATGTCTACGCCTTGCTGGTAGGTTCCAGCCTGGCGCAGGAAAAGTTTGACAAGGCCCACTACTGGCTGGTGCGCGCCGAAGCCGATCAGCACAAGCTCCCGGCCTACCAGTCGCTGGCGGTGGCGCTGGCGCAAGACGACCGGCAGGCGATTGACCGGATATTGCAGCTGCAGGAGAAAGACCTCACCCCTGCTGACCGGGTCACGGCGCTGCGGCGGCTGGGGCGCAATGTGCTGGCCCTGTCGCTGACGGAGAAAAGCCTGCTGGAGGCGGACGAGCCCTCCAGTGAGCGACTGCGTCAGCACCGGGAGCAACTCCGGGCGCAGCTGGCCCGGCGCATAGAGGCGGGCTACGAGGCCAGGAACCTGTCGGACCTCAAGATAAAACGCACCGAGGTCGCGGCGAGCTTCCCGCTGGAGGCGGGTCGTGCCACGCTGCGCCTGGCGCACAACGCGCTGGATCCAGAGGCCGGCGGCGTCTTGAGGCATTCAAAATCACTGGACGAAAACGACATTTCGGTGCTCGCTGAAGTGGCCGTCGGCGCCAATCCGCTGCGCCTCACCCTGGGCCGCAATCAGCGCGACGAGCATTCCTTGACCTACGGTCGCCTGGAGCTGACGCATGCGCTCACCAAGCGCTGGAACGCGCGGCTGGATGTGTCGATCAATGGCTTGACGGAAGAAACCTCTGCCTTGCGCGCCATCGGCAGCAAGGACAAGGTGGCCGTCGGCCTCAATGGCAGCCTGAGCGAGTCGGTGTATGCACGGGCGGAACTGGCGGGGCAGCGTTTCAACACGCGCCAGGGCGAAAAACTGGGCCAGGGCGCCCGGCTGGAAGGCGAGATTGGAACCCAGCTTTCCAAGGGTTCGCCAGCCTGGCAGCTGCGTTTGTCGGGAAGCACGGAACGCAACCGCCTGGTCGATAGCCTGCCGGCTTCGCTGCAGCCTTTGGCGTCGTCGCCATCACAAGCGGTCGAGGGAATTTTGTCATCGCGCTTTAGCACACTGGGCGTTGGTGCCACGCTGCGGTCCGGTCAGGGCGAGGGCGCGGAGCGCCGTCCGCAGGGCGTGGTGGATGGCTGGGTCGGCCGTCAATGGCCCGCGAACGAGCTCGCCTACAGCCTGCGCGCGGGTATGCGCCTGCCTGTGGTCAGCGCTGGCCAGGTCCGGTTTGAAGCGTTCTACACCAACGTCCAGGGCGGGGTGTCTTCGCAGGCCAATCGCGGTGTCGGCGTCTGGTATCGGCACGAGTTTTGAGGTCATGAAATTACATGTGCAGGCAACAGCAGCCATGACACCCAGAGTTCATTTATGAAATGGCTATTTCCCTCGCGCGGATCCAGCAAGGATCCCTTGCCCGGATCGTCGCGCCTCCCCGCCGCGATGCGGGCGGGCAGCAAGCCGGCCGCCGCCATGGCGCCCCCCGAAGGCGCTGCTGTCAGCCCTTTCGAGGCGCGCCCCCATCTGCGTTTGGGCCTGGTCTGCGCTGAAACACTTGTTTTTGGCGGCTTGCTGCCTGGCGCCCTGGTGTGGTTTTCCAAAGGGCAGTCGCAGCACTTCGTATTGCCCTTGCTGGTTTTTTTTCCGCTTCTGCTGGGTTTGCGCTATGGTTTTCTGGCGGGCAGCGTGGGCGCCGCCCTGACGGCAGCGGCCGTGGCCTGGATGAATTATCTGAACCCGGTGGTTCTGGGCGACTATCCCAAAGCGCAGGCTGTCGCCCTGCTGCTGGCAGGCATGGCCGCAGGCGAGGCGCGCGACATCTGGAATGCCCGGATGCGCCAGCTCGACTACATCTGTCACTACCACCAGACGCGACTGCAGCAATTCACCGGCGCCTACCAGGCTTTGCAGGTGTCGCACGCCCGGCTTGAGAGGCGGATGGTCGGTGGTGCGACCAGCTTGCGCACAGCGCTGGAGCGGCTCAGGCTGCGCGAGCCCGTCGCCGGTGCAGACCCGCAAGCGCCACTGGGCGGCATTGGCGACTGGCTGCTGGAGATCATGGCGGATGTCGGCAGCCTGCATACGGCGGCCGTGTATGCGCTCAATGACCGGGGCGTGTTGCGCCTGCCCGCGGCGGCGACGGTCGGCCAGGCGGCCGAGCTGTCGCCCTTTAACCCCTTGCTGCGTGAAACCTTGCGCACCGGCGCACTGACCAGCGTGCAGGCCGGCAACGAAGCGGTTCATGAACCTGTCATCGCCGTGGTGCCCTTGGTCGATGCCACCGGCCATATTCACGGCGTCGTCAGCATCAGCGACATGCCTTTCCTGAACATCCATCAAGACACCTTTGAACTGCTGGGCGTGCTGGGCCGGCATATCGGCGATATCCTGGCCCGGCGAACCAGGCCTGCCGAGGAATTGCTGGGCTTTCACGCCTTGCGCTACAGCCTGCAGCGCAACCTGATGGATGTTAAAAAACATGGGCTGCCGGCCGCATTGCTCGCTTGCAAGATCGTGGATGCGGAACGCTCCGATGCGCTGGTGGCGCACTGCTGCCACGACAGCCGGGGACTGGACCAAAGCTGGATTTCAAGAAATAGAAAAGGCCAGCCGGTGGTTGTGAAGATACTGCCCATGACCGATGAGGCAGGCGTCAAACGCTTTCTGGCGCGGCTGGAAAGCGGCCCGCCCGGTGCGGGTGGCGCCAAGAGCGGCATCATCACCTACCTGTGGATGCTGGAAAAAAACCGGACGGCCGATGACATGCTGTCGGAGATCGCCGCCGCCTGCGATATTGAAACGCTAGGCGCCGGCAAAGCCGGGCCATCCGGGAAATCTGGGGCATCCGCAACAACCGGGGAAGCCGGGCCGGCCGTGCCACCTTCTGGGGCAGCGCTATGACGTGGGCGTGGCTGGCGTGGTCGCTGTGCGCGCTTGCGCTGGTGCTGGATGCAGGGATCACCAGCCTGGTGCTGGCGCTTGGGTCTTCCGCGCCCCCGCTGATGGCCGCTGCGCTGGCGCATGGCGCAGCTTGCCTGCTGTTTTCCATGGCGCTCATCAGGCTGCTCCCGGCGACATTTGGCAAACCGGCTTTTGCCTCTGGCCTGTTTGTTTTCATGACGATTATTTTTATTCCGGTACTGGGCATGGTGGGCCTGCTGGTCAGCATCGTTCCCCTGCTGCGCCGCCCGGGCCTGGTGGCCCGACCCGCCCGGTGGCAGCATCCGCAACTGCCAGCCTTGCCGAGCCAGCCCGATGCGCCGCACGCCAGCGGCGGCCTGCTGGGGGCCGGTGATCTGGCCGGAACCTTGCAGCACGCCAAAGACCCCAGGAAGAGGACACAGGCGCTGATTGCAACGCTTGCGCTTGAGGACGCGCATGCGGTGCCCTTGTTGCGGCTGGCGCTGAAAGACCCCGATGACGAGGTCCGGCTGTTGGCTTTTTCTCTCCTGAACCGCAAGGAAAAAACCATAGAGGCGCGCATGCGCGAGCGGTATGCGCGCGCGGGTGAAAGCCAGCCCGATCAGGTTTTCCTGAAGCATAAGGCGCTGGCGCATGATTTCTGGGAACTGGCTCAGCTGGGGGCCTCCCAGGGCAGCACGCAAACCGCATTGTGCGGTCGTGCGCTGGAGCAGGTACAAGCCGCCTTGCAGTTGCGTCCGCACGACGGGGGCCTGCATTTCTTGCGGGGCCAGATTCACCTGAAGGCGCGGCAGCTCGATGCCGCAAGCGACGCCCTGGAGGCGGCTTGCCGGTGCGGTGTCGATATGCGCCAGGCGGCGCCCTTGCTCGCCGAAATCGCGTTTCGCAAGCGGCACTATGCCGATGTCAAATACCATTTGAAGCGGGCTGGCAGTCGCAAGGCGCCGGCAACGCTGAGCAGCGCATCAGCCTACTGGGACGGGGTGTGACATGCCCCAGCGCCGTTATGACACAGACATCACGCTGCTATTGGAGGGCACCTACCCTTTTGTGCGTGGCGGCGTTTCCGGTTGGGTTCACCAGCTGATCGAGGGCCTGCCCGAGCTCAGCTTTGCACTGGTTTATCTGGGCGCGGAGCGACCCGACCGCGAAGACATTCGTTACCCCTTGCCGCCCAATGTCCGGAGCCTGGCCTGCCATTACCTGATGGATGGCGTTGCCATCAGCGAGACCAGGGTGCGACCGGGGAACCCGGCCTATTTTTCGGCCAGCGCCAAGCTGCATTCGTGGTTTCGCAGCCCTGAAGGCGAGCCCGAGCCTGAATGGCTGGACCGCGTGCTGCTGCAAGAGGGCCAGAAAGAAGGCACTTGCACGCGGGATTTTTTTCACAGCAAGGCGGCGTGGACGCACATCAGCGAGAGCTATGCCCGCCAATGCCCGGAGGCATCGTTCCAGGCCTATTTCTGGAGCGTGCGCAACATGCATATGCCGTTGATGAAGCTGGCTGACATTGCACGCACGGTTTCGCCCTCACGGGTTTTTCATTCCGTCACCACCGGTTATGCGGGCCTGCTGGGCGCGATGCTCAAGCAACTGAGCGGCCGGCCCCTGATCCTGACCGAGCATGGCATCTATACCAAGGAACGCAAGCTTGAACTGCAGTCCATGTTCCTGCGCGAGCAGCACGGCAGCTTCACCCACCCGTCGGGCGATGGCATGGAGCACTACAACCAGGCCTGGATCCGGATGTTTGAGGGAATCGGGCGTCTTGTCTACGCGGCCGCTGATCCGATCATCACGCTGTATGAACAAAACCGGCTGCGCCAGGTCCGTGACGGCGCCGACGCCGCGCGCACCCGCATCATTCCGAACGGCGTTGAGGTTGAACGCTATGCGCCCCTGCGCGCCAGCCGACCGGCACAAACGCCCATGGTCCTGGGCTTGATTGGACGCATCGTTCCGATCAAGGACATCAAGACCTTTATCCGCAGCGTCGGCGTGCTGGCGCAGCGGCTGCCCGAGGTGGAGGGCTGGCTCATTGGGCCCGAGGAAGAAGATCCCGGCTATGTCGAGGAGTGCAGGGCGCTGGTGCAAAGCCTGCAGCTGGAGGGCCGCATCCGGTTCCTGGGTTTCCAGAAGGTCGAGGACATCCTGCCGCAACTGGGGCTGATGGTCCTGACTTCCGTCAGCGAGGCCTTCCCGCTGGTCATGGTCGAAAGCTATGCGAGCGGACTGCCGGTGGTGGCGACCGATGTCGGCGCCTGCCGCGACCTGATCGAGGGCAAAGAGCCGGACGACCGCGCCTTGGGTCATGCCGGCGAAGTCGTGCCTATCGTCGACCATGAGGCGCTGGCGCGTGCTGCGTTTGATTTGCTGACCGACCCCGTGCGCTGGCGCGCAGCGCAGCAGGCCGGCATTACGCGGGTCGAGCGCTATTACCGCCAGTCGCGCGTGATTGACAGCTACCGCGAAATCTACCAGACGGTGGGAGAGCGCTGATGGCCGGGATCGGATTCGAGCTGCGCCGCTTGCTGAAAAAAGGAACGCTTGGCGGGCAGGTGCAGGCCTATGCCTTTGCGGCCGTCATTGGCAGCGGGCCATGGGTGATGTCTATCGTCGCCATTCTGGCCATTGGCCTGCTCAACATCCGCCAGGGCCTGCCGTCAAGCTTTGTCGGCCAGTTCCAGGTGTCCATCACGTACCTGATGGCGTTCTCGCTGATTTTGACGGGCATGCTGCAACTCGTGTTCACCCGCTACGTAGCGGACCGCCTGTATGAGCGGCGCGATGCGCTGATTCTGGCCAACCTGTTTGGCGCCCTGACCCTGACGTTTTTGACCGCCGGTGCCTTGGGGGGCGCCGCGCTGGTGCTTTGGCCGGACGAATCATTGGCCTACAAGCTGTGCATGCTGACGGGCTTTGTCACGCTGTGCGGCATCTGGATCGTGGTGGTCTTCGCCTCGGCCATCAAGGCCTACCGGCAAATTTTGATGGTGTTTTTCATGGGCTACAGCATCACCGTGGCGGCGTCGCTGGGCCTGCGTGCCTATGGTCTGGAGGGCTTGCTGCTGGGCTTTGTGGTGGGTCAGGTGTGCTTGTTCTTTGCCCTGCTGGCCTTGGTCGTGCGCCAGTATCCTGGCGAACAGATGGTGTCGTTCGACTTCCTGCGGCGGCGCCAGATTTATCCGAGCCTGATTTTCATCGGACTTTTCTACAACGTCGGCGCATGGGCCGACAAGTTCATTTTCTGGACGGACCCGCTCACCAGCGTCCATGTGGTCGGTCCCTTGCGGGCGTCCCCGATTTACGATCTGCCGATTTTTCTCAGCTACCTGTCCCTCATTCCCGGCATGGCGGTGTTCCTGATCCGGATCGAGACCGATTTTGCCGAGAAGTGCGAAGCCTTCTACCTGACCATCACGCGCGGCGGCACGCTTGCCCAGATCGTTGACGCCAAGCGTGCCCTGGTTGACTCCGTGCGCAGCGGCATGCTGGCCATGCTCAAGGTGCAGGGCGCGACAACGATTATTTTGCTGATCATGGGTGATGAGTTGCTGGCGTGGGTGGGTATTTCTCCCTTGTACCGCTCGCTGCTGAACGTTGATTTGCTCGCGGTGGCCATTCAGTTGCTGCTGCTCGCCGTGTTGAACGTGCTGTTTTACCTGGATCAGCGCAAAGCCGCCTTGCGCCTTTGCCTTCTTTTCGTGATCTCCAACATTCTTTTCTCCGGCTTGACCTTGTACCTTGGTCCGGCCTTTTTCGGGTATGGCTTTGCACTTGCTGTGTTGCTGACGGCGGGTGCCGGTTTACTGATGCTGTCGCGCAAGCTGGACCAGCTGGAATGCGAAACATTCATGTTGCAGCCCGTTTATTGCTGAAGCAAAAAACCGCTTTGGGATGTGGCTGGAATAGCCTTTTTGCAACCGGCGCGCTGCCGGGGCTGCACGCTGTGCGGCGTTCCGGCGACCGTCAAGGTTTGACACGGGTTCCGGAAATTATTTTTGGCCGGCGACTTGTGAAATATCAACTCCCGGGCCGGTCAACCCGTTTCAAATTACTCAAGTTATTTTTTTAAGGAGTCAGGCATGAAGATACACGTCACACCCCGCATGTGCGGCTTGCCGATGGCCAGATCCGGCCTGGCGATCGCCGCCCTGTGCCTGGCAGGCCAGGTGATGGCGCAGGCCGTGCCCGCCAGCGGCGGCGGCACCCCGGCGCCGAACGAGCGCGCCAAGCCTGCGCACGGCGAGGTCCGGCCAGGGCCGGTGGTGCCGCCGCATTACCCCTCAAAACCGCAGCCGCCGGTGCCCACGCGGCGGTAATGCGGTCATGGCCGGGTCCGGTCATCGCCTGTTTTCCAACCGATTTGTCGAGCAAGGAGTCCACTGTGAAACTGCAACTTTTCTATCAGCGTTCCTGCATCCCGTCCGGGGCGGACAAGGTGCTTCATGGCGCAGCGGGCGATGCCCGGGACGCTGAACTGCGGCCGGTTTCGCGCTTGTTGATCAAGCGGGCTTCGCTGGCCGTTGCCTTTGTGGCGGCCACGTTTCTGGCCGCTTGCGGGGACGGTGGTTCCGTTTCCCTGGACCCTGCCGCGGCGGTTGCAGCGCCAACGGCAGACCAGGTGGTCATTTCTCCTGCCGCACCGACGGCCACCAATGTGGGCATCGACGGCATTGCGCAAGTGGGCAAGGTGCTGACCGGGGTCTATACCTATGCCGATGCCAACAACGATCCGCAAGGCACCTCGACTTTTCGCTGGCTGCGCAGCGGTGTCGCCATTACCGGCGCAACGGCCAAAACCTACACGCTGGCGGCTGCTGACCAGGGCAAGACCATCATCTTTGAAGTGACCCCGGTATCGACGGTTGCGCCGACCACAGGAACGCCGGTGGCGTCAAGCGCAACGGCGGCCGTCACGGCGGCTGGCGTTGTCGCTGCGCCGGCAGCACCAACCGCCAGCGCGGTGGCCATCAGCGGCGCGACGCCGGTGGGCCAGGTGCTGACCGGCAACTACACCTATGCCGATGCCAACAACGATCCGCAGGGTGCCTCGACCTTCCGCTGGCTGCGCGGGGGCGTGGCCATCGCCGGGGCAACGAAAAAAACCTACACGCTGGTGGCCGCCGATCTGGGCAATTCCATCACGTTTGAAGTGACGCCGGTCTCGACCGTGGCGCCCACCACCGGAGCGCCGGTGGTGTCGGCGGCCGTGGTGGCAACGCCCGCGTCCATCGCCATGAAGCTGCTCGTGATCTCGGCCGAAGGCGCCTCGCCCAGCTACCTGGCCACCCTTTCGATTCTTGATCAGATCGGCGTGCCGTATGACAAGATGGTGCTCAAGGGCAGCAACCCCACCGCGCTGCAAATGGCGGCGGGTACCTTGTCCGATGGTGCCGGAAACGGAAAGTACCAGGGCATCATCCTGGAGACCGGCGACCTGGCCGCGTACAACGCCCCAACAAGCAATTACCCGAGCGCGATGACGGCTGCGCAGTGGTCCATGCTGCGGCAGTACCAGTCCGTGTATGGTGTGCGATCGGCCACGATGTACACGCGTCCGGCCCTGACCATCGACGTCAACAACGCCGCGCTGGACCTGACCTATGGCCTGACCTCGGAGGCGGCAGTCATTGCCAACAATGCAAGCCCGGTCACTGCGACGTTCACGCCAGTCGGGCAGCAAGCCTTTGGGTACCTGAACACGGCCAACCCGATCTCGATCAAGGACGGTGTCTACACCTACCCGAGTACACCGGCCTCCGCTGCCACGGTGGCGCTGCTGCAAACGCCAGCTGCCAAAGCCATCGCCTCCGTGTACACGGCGCCCGAAGGCTGGCAGAACCTGGCCCTTGCGGCAGACAATAATCCGGAACTGACGCATACCCTTTTGCTGGGTTACGGCGTCGTGAACTGGGTCACGCGCGGCATTTTTCTGGGCGAGCGCAAGATCTACCTGAGCGCGCAGCCTGACGACGTGTTCATTCCCGATGACCTTTGGGACCCTGCGACCAAGACCACTCCGTTGAACAACGCCGCCTTTCGGCATCGCAACAATGGCACCGACTACAACAGCCTG
>JAUSDK010000043.1 GCA_030650875.1 Polaromonas sp. | reverse complement strand
CCAGTGTTCGGCCCAGGTTTTCTTGCGGCCGCTGGCCACGTCCAGCATGAACTGGAACAGCTCGCGGCCGACGTCCTCAATCGTGGCGTCGCCGTCGGCGATGCGCCCGGCGTTGATGTCCATCAGGTCATGCCAGCGCCGCGCCAGGTCGGTGCGGGTGGCCACCTTGATGACGGGCACCTCGGCCAGCCCGTAAGGCGTGCCGCGTCCGGTGGTGAACACATGCAAATTGATGCCGGCGGCCAGCTGCAGCGTGCCGCAGATGAAGTCGCTGGCCGGCGTGGCGGCATAAATCAAACCCTTTTGTTTGACTTTTTCACCCGGCGACAGCACGCCGCTGATGGGCGCGCTGCCCGACTTGACGATGGAGCCCATGGCTTTTTCGACAATATTGGACAGACCGCCTTTCTTGTTGCCAGGCGTGGTGTTGGCGCTACGGTCGACCCGGCCTTTTTCCAGGTAGGCGTCGTACCAGGCCATTTCTCGGATCATCGCCTGCGCGACTTCCGGGCTGCTGGCGCGTGCCGTGAGCTGGTCAATGCCGTCGCGCACTTCGGTGGTTTCGGAAAACATCACGGTGGCGCCGGCGCGCACCAAGAGGTCGGTGCAATAGCCTACCGCCGGGTTGGCGGTAACGCCCGAGAATGCATCGCTGCCGCCGCACTGCACGCCGACCACCAGTTCGCTGGCCGGCACGGTTTCGCGTCGCCGGGCATCGAGCCGCTCCAGGTGCAGCTCGGCCGCGCCCATGATCGAATCGATCATCGACATGAAGCCGACATGGTGTTCAGACTGCAGGCAGACCACATCGAGCGGCGCCTCCGCCGTCATGCCGACATCGGCCACGTTGCGCTCGTCCACGATCTGGATCGTGCCGGGTGGCAGCAAACGTTCGGGCTGCAGCTTCTCGCAGCCCAGGCTGACGACCATGACCTCGCCGCCGAAGTTCGGGTTCAGCGTGATGTTGCGCAGGGTGCGAATCGGGACGATCGCGTCGGGCGCGTCAATCGCCACGCCGCAGCCGTAGCTGTGCTCCAGCCCCACCACGTCGTCCACGTTCGGGAAGCGCGGCAGCAACTCGTCCTTGATGCGCTTGACGGCAAACTCGACCACGCCGGCCACGCACTGCACCGTGGTGGTGATGGCCAGGATGTTGCGGCTGCCGACCGAGCCGTCGGCATTGCGGTAGCCTTCAAAGGTATAACCCTCCAGCGGCGGCAAAGGCTCGAGCTTGACGGTGGCGATAGGCAGATTGTCCAGCCCGCGCGCGTTGGGCATGTCGAGCAGCCGCTCATGCACCCAGCTGCCGGCCGGAATGTCCTTGACGGCGTAGCCGATAGGCACGTTGTAGCGCCGCACGATGCCGCCCTGCGGCAGATCGACCAAGGCTACCTTGTGGCCTTGGGGCACCTTGTCGCGCAGCGTCAATCCGCTGGCGAAAACGGCGCCTGCGGGCAGGCCGCCGTCGTTGACGACGATGGCCACGTTGTCGGCCTCGTGCATGAGGATGTAGCGGGGCTGAGGGCTGGGCAAGGCAGTCATGCGAAAGGCTCTGGTGCTTGGGTTACTGCGGGCCGAGCGTCTTGATCAGCGCGGCCAGTTCTTCCATTTCTGCGGGCTTGAGGTCGGTCAGCGGCGGACGCACCGGACCGGCGCCATGGCCAACGATGGTGGCGCCGGCCTTGACGATGCTGACCGCATAGCCGGCTGTTCTGTTGCGTATTGCCAGGTAAGGCATGAAGAAGTCTTTCAGCAGGCGGTGCTGGGTCGCCATGTCATCACTGGCGACGGCATGGTAGAAATCCATGGCGGTCTTGGGGATGAAGTTGAACACCGCCGATGAATACACCGGCGTGCCCAGCGCCTTGTAGGCAGCGGCATAGACCTCGGCCGTGGGCAGGCCGCCCAGGTAAGAGAAACGGTCGCCCATCTTCAAGTGGATGGACGACATGGTTTCGATGTCGCCCACGCCGTCCTTGAAGCCGATCAGGTTCGGGCAGCGGTCGGCCAGAATCGCCAGCGACTCGGGCGTGAGCTTGCAGACGTTGCGGTTGTAGACAATCACGCCGAATTTCACGCTCTTGCAGACAGCTTCGACATGGGCGATCAGCCCTTCCTGGCCGGCTTCGGTCAGATAGTGCGGCAGCAGCAAGATGCCGTGGGCGCCCAGGCGCTCGGCCTCTTGCGCGCAGGCAATCGCAAAACGGGTCGGGCCGCCGACGCCGGCAATGATGGGCACCTTGCCGGCGCAGGTGTCGACCGCCGTCTTGATGATCAGCGGGTACTCGTCGCCGGTGAGCGAGAAAAACTCGCCGGTGCCGCCGGCGGCAAACAGCGCGGTGGCGCCGTAAGGGGCCAGCCATTCGAGGCGCTCGATGTAGGTCTTGGGGCGGAAATCGCCCTGCTCATCGAAGTCGGTGACGGGGAAGGACAGGAGGCCGGAGCTGACGATGGTTTTAAGGTCTTGGGGGAACATGTTGGTTTGACGTGAAAAGGTTGTATTGAACGAAACAGTTGCACACAGTCAGCCAGACCGGGCTGGCCTGACCGGCTGTTGGCATCAGAAGGTGGGGCGTTTACTTCAAAAGAAGGTTAGGCAGCCACAGGGACAGTCCGGGGATATAGGTCACCGCCAGCAGCACCAGCAGCAGCGCGCCAAAGAAGGGATACAGCGCCTTGACGACTTTCTCAATCGGCAGCTTGGCCACCGCAGCACCGACAAACAGCACGCCGCCCACCGGAGGCGTGATCAGGCCCATGCCGAGGTTGACCATCATGATCATGCCGAAATGGACCGGATCGACGCCCATTGCCGTGACGACGGGCAGCAGGATGGGCGTCATGATCAGGATCAGCGGCGCCATGTCCATCAAGGTGCCCAGCACCAGCAGCAGCACGTTGATCATCATCAGCACGACGTACTTGTTGTCCGAGATGCTGGTGAACAAGGCGGTGATCTGCTGCGGAATCTGCATCAGCGTCATGACGTAGCCGAAACTCGCCGCAAAGCCGATCAGGATCATCACGATGGACAGTGTCTTGACGGTGCGGTGCACCAGCTTGGGCAGCTCGTTCCACTTGTAGTCGCCGTAGATGAACATCGTGACAAAGAAGGCCCAGATCACGGCAATCGCAGCCGACTCGGTCGCGGTGAAAATGCCCGACAAGATGCCGCCCAGGATGATCACCATGGTCATCAGGCCCCAGAGCGCATCCACGCAGATCTTGATGGCCTGGCGCATCGGAATGCGCTCGCCCTTGGGAAAGTCGCGCTTCCTGGCGATAAAAAGGCACATGACCGCCAGCGTCAACCCCAGCAGCAACCCGGGCAGAATGCCCGCCAGGAACAGCGCGGCAATCGACACGCCGCCGCCCGCCGCCAGCGAATAAATCACCGCGTTGTGGCTGGGCGGAATCAAAATCGCCTGCACCGAGCCGCTGACCGTCACGGCCGTGGCAAAGTCACGCGGGTAGCCTTTCTTTTCCATCTCGGGAATCAGCACCGACCCAATCGAAGCGGTGTCGGCCATCGACGAGCCGGAAATCGCGCCGAAAAAGGTCGAAGCCAGGATGTTGACCAGCGACAGCCCGCCCCGGATAAAGCCGACCAGCACGCTGGCAAACGCCACCAGCCGGCGCGACATCCCGCCCTCGGCCATGATGGCGCCGGCCAGCACGAAAAACGGAATCGCCAGCAGCGAGAACTTGTTCACTCCGCTGGCAATCGCAATCATGATGGCATCGAGCGGAATGTCTATCCACCAGGCGCCAATCAAGGCCGACAAACCGAGCGCATACGCCACCGGCATGCCGATGATCATCAGGCCCAGGAATGAGCCCAGTAGTACAAAAGCATCCATCAGAGGGCTCCCGCTTCAATTTTTTCGTGGTCGAACGTGACCACCGCGCGTTGGCCCTGATAGCCGATAAACATGTGCTCCAGAATGAACACCAGCGTCAGCAGGCCACCCAGCGGCACCGGCAGGTAGGTCGCGCCAACCGGCATCCAGGGCAGGTCGCCAATGTTTTGCCCCCAGGTTCCCATGACCAGCTTGAATCCATAAAAGGTCATGAACATGGCCACCGCCAGCATCAAAAGATCCACCAGGCGAGAACACAGGCGCCGCAGCGGGACGGGCAGGCGGTCGGTGATCATGGCCACGGCAATATGGGCGCCGGCACGGTAGGTGGCCGCTGCGCCGAAAAAGGTGAACACCACCATCAGCAGGATGGCAATCGGTTCAGGCCACTGAGAGCCGGTGCCCAGCACGTAGCGGGCAAAAATGCCCCAGGGAATGATCAGCGACATCACGAACACGGCGGCACCGGAAATCCAGATGCAGGCCAGGTAGAGGAGGTCGTTGAAACGAAGAAAGTTGTTTTTCATGGCGGTATCCGATCGGACCCCACCAGGGCTGCCGCCAGGTGCAGCCGCCCCGGTTCGGTCGCAGGTTTTACTTGGTGGCGTCGATACGCGTCATCAGCTCTGCGAATTTCTGGCCGTACTTGGCACGCACCGGGGCGGTGGCATCGAAGAAGAGTTTCTGGTCCACCGGCACAAATTCAACGCCTGCGGCCTTGAGCTTGACGGAGTAATCGGCCACGCTCTTGTCCCACAGCACACGTTGTTCCATCTGGGCTTCACGGGCAACCTTCTTCATCAGCGCCTTGTCGTCAGCTGACAGTTTGTCCCAGGTCACCTTGGAGATCACCAGCAGTTCCGGAATGATCAGGTGGTTGGTCTGGGCGTAGTACTTCATGCCCGTGGTGTAGTGGTTGGACGTGAAAAAGCTGGGGGGATTGTTTTCTGCACCATCAATCACGCCGGTCTGCAATGCACTGAACACTTCGCCGTAAGCCATCGAAATGCCGTTGCCGCCCATCGCGTTCATGGTGTCCACGAACAAAGGGTTGCCCATCATGCGAACCTTGATGCCCTTCATGTCGGCCGGTGTCTTCACCATTTTCTTGGTGTACAGGCTGCGGGCGCCGCCGTCCATCCATCCCAGGGCCACCAGGCGGGCCGGGCTGTTGGTGACTTTTTCCAGCAATTCGGCGCCAATCGGGCCGTCGATCACGGCGCGCATGTGGGCGATGTCACGGAACACGAAGGGCATGTTGAACACATCGACATCGGGCGCGACCGGACCGACCACGCCCAGCGAGATACGGGCAATCTGGATGGCGCCGATCTGGACCTGCTCAACGGCTTCTTTTTCCTGGCCCAGCACGGCGCCCGGGAACATCTGCATCTTGATGCGGCCATTGGTGGCGGCATCCAGCTTTTTCCCCATGTTCTCGACGGCGACCACCGTCGGATAACCGGCCGGGTGGGTGTCCACGGCCTTGAGCACCATCTTCTGCGCCAAAGCGCCAAAGGAGGCGGAAAGTGCGACGGCTGCCACAGCGGCTGCGACAAAATTTCTACGGAAAGTCATGATTGTCTCCTTGAAGGACCAGGTTAAAAGTGATGAACGGGAACAGGGGAAAAAATCGGCTCGGGCAGTCCGCGCACGCCAGGGTGCAGCGCAAACACACCGCCGGCCAGCGGCTGGTCAGATAAATCGATTCCTTCAGGGCGAATCGATGTCACGAACAGGGTGTCCAGGCCTGCGCCGCCAAAGGCGCACATGGCCGGTTTCTTGATGGGCACGGCCAGCGAGCGGTCCAGCTGGCCTTCAGGCGTGAAACGGTGAACCAGGCCGGCATCGTTGCCGCAAATCCAGTAGCAGCCGTCGGCATCGACCGCCGCGCCATCGGGCCGGCCGGGCAGCGGGTTCATGTCGATGAACAGCCGGCGGTTGGACGGCGTGCCCGTCTCAAGGTCGTAGTCAAAAGCCCAGACCGACTGCACCGACGGGTGCGAGTCAGACAGGTACATCGTGCGGCCATCGGGGCTGAAGGCCATGCCGTTGGGCGTGATGAAGCCGTCCAGCAGTTGCCTCAAGCCAGTATTTTTTTGATAGCTCAAAACACAGCCCACGCTTGCGCCAGCGGCCATATTCATGAGCATGGTGCCGGCCAGGAAGCGGCCCTGGCGGTCGCAGCGGCCGTCGTTGAAGCGCATGCCGGGCATGGCGTGGCGCACGGGCGCCAGGCTTTCAAAGCCGAGTTGTCCGTCGTCCCGAAGTTCGAGCTGAAAAATCCCGCTTTCGGCGCCGGCGATCCAGCGGCCAGGCTCGGCCATCGGCGCCACGCAGGCCAGCATCTCGGGCGCCAGCCAGCTTTGGCTCTCGCCGGTGGTGGGCGTCCAGCGGCACAGCTTGCGCGCCGGAATATCAACCCAGTACAGTGCCTGCTCCGCGCCGTGCCAGACCGGGCTTTCCCCGGTTCCGTTGCGCGCGTCGAGCACCAGCTCGGCCTTGATGAGATTGCTGCTCATGGCTGGATCAGTCGCCAAACGGTCCGGCCACCACAAAGCCGCCGCCCTGGTACTGGGCCACCGGATCATTCAGGTCCGGGTTGGGGGTGCGGGCATAAACGGCGTCGCGAAACACGTCCGAGCTGTCTTGCGGCACAAAACCAATGTGGCGGGCCCGGCTGTTGTCCCACCAGGTCACGGCGTTGTTGGACATGCCAAAGATGATGCTGTGGCCGAGCACCGGCGTGGTCAGGCAGGCCGTGATCAGGCGATGCAGGTCGTCAAAGCTCAGCCAGGTGGCGAGCATGCGGCGGTCTTTAGGCTCGGGAAATGAGGAGCCGATGCGCACGCAGGCGGTTTCGATGCCATAGCGGTCAAAGTAAAAGCGCGACAGGTCTTCGCCAAACGCCTTGCTCAGGCCATACATACCGTCAGGCCGGGCCGGGTGGTCGGCGGTGATGGTTTCGTCCTGCCGGTAAAAACCGGTCACATGGTTGGAACTGGCGAACACGACGCGCTTGACGCCATGCTTGCGGGCGGCTTCATAGAGGTTGTAAGCGCCTAAAATATTGGCCTGCAGAATGGGGCCGAACGGCCCCTCCACCGACATGCCGCCCAGGTGAACGATGGCGTCCACGCCCTGGACCATGGCGTCCACCGCAGCGGCATCCGCCAGATCGGCCAGAATGATTTCTTCCCCGCCTGCAGCATCCCCGAAAGCCTGCACATCGGACAGACGCAGGAGGGAACAGTTGGCTTTGAGGCGGCCTCTCAGGGCTTTGCCCAAACCACCGGCTGCGCCGGTCAACAGCAGCTTGTCATGCACTTTGATCGTCATTTTTTAAAGGCCGTTTCGTTTAAAAACACTGGACTTTTGCAATAGCTTTGTTAGAGTCATTCCATCGAACATCAGTCATACGTTGTCTGATGACTTAAATTGTCCAAGCAGCCCTTCAACCTGTCAACGGTTTTTAAATGAACTCATGGAAAACCCCTAGTCCCGCCAAAACCGGCGAGCCACCCCAGCGCACCCGCCGGCCGCGCGGGCTGGTCGGCGAAATCGTCGAAAACCTGGCGGCCAGCATTCGCACCGGCCAAATGAACCCGGGCGAGAAGTTGCCGACAGAGGCGGAAATCATGGCCCGCTTTGACGTCAGCCGCACCGTCGTGCGCGAGTCGCTGTCCAGGCTCCAGGCCTCGGGACTGGTCGAGACCCGGCATGGCATAGGCACGTTTGTGCTGCCGCCGCAGGAGGCCGGCAACTTCAAGATCACGGCCCAAGACTTTGCCACCGTGGCCGACGTCATTTCAGTGCTTGAGCTGCGCATCAGCCTTGAAACCGAAGCGGCCGGCCTGGCTGCCCAGAGGAGATCGCCGGAAAACCTTGTCGCGCTGGAGGCGGCCCTGCACGCCTTTCAAGACTCCATCAGCCAGGACTCCGATGCGGTGCCGCCCGACTTCCAGTTCCATATGGAAGTCGCCCGCGCCACCGGCAACCGGCACTTTGCCGACCTGATGACTTACCTGGGCACCATGATCATTCCGCGCACCCGGGTCAACACGGCGCACAGCGCCCCGGAAGGCCGCCTGAATTACCTGCAGCGCGTCAACGGCGAGCACGAAAGCATTTTCATTGCCATTCGCGACCAGGACGCCGAGGCAGCGCGTGCCGCCATGCGCACCCATTTGTCCAACAGCCGGGAGCGCCTGCGCCGGGGCAGCAACGCGCACACCACGCAGCCGCAGGCCGGCCCGGCCGAAACCCCGGCGCCACTTCCAAGCCCCATCGGGGTGAACACGCTTGCATAAAAAATAAGCCAGTTGTACGATGTCATACCAATAACTCAATCCAACTTTTTTGAAAATCCGGCATGCCTGCTTCCAACGCCCCCTCTCCCGCACAAACACCACGAATCACCCGGGTCCAGGTGATTCCCGTGGCCGGACAAGACAGCATGCTGCTCAACCTGAGCGGCGCCCATGGCCCGTTTTTCACCCGCAACCTCCTGATCCTGACCGACAGTTCCGGGCGCACCGGCATCGGCGAGGTGCCGGGCGGTGAAAAAATCCGCAGCACGCTGGAAGATGCGCGCGAGATCATCGAGGGGCAGTCGATCGGCGCCTGGAACCAGATCCTGAACACGCTGCGCAGCCGCTTTGCCGAACGCGACAGCGGCGGGCGCGGCAACCAGACCTTTGACCTGCGCGTGACGATTCACGCCGTGACCGCCGTGGAAAGCGCGCTGCTCGACTTGCTCGGCCAGTTTCTGGGCGTTCCCGTGGCCGCGTTGCTCGGGGAAGGCCAGCAGCGCGACTCGGTCGCCATGCTGGGCTACCTGTTCTACATCGCGGACCGCAAGCAGACCGATCTGGCCTATGCCGCGGCGCCCGATGCCGCAGACGACTGGCTGCGCCTGCGCCACGAACCCGCCATGAACGCCGAGTCCATCGTGGCATTGGCCGAAGCGGCTTACCAGCGCTACGGCTTCAAGGACTTCAAGCTCAAGGGCGGCGTGCTGCGCGGCGAGGAAGAGATGGATGCCATCATTGCCCTGTCCGAGCGCTTCCCCGATGCCCGCATCACGCTGGACCCCAACGGCGGCTGGCTGCTCAAGGACGCGGTGCGGCTGTGCCGCGACCGCCACAAGGAACTGGCCTACGCTGAAGACCCCTGCGGTGCCGAAGGGGTGTTCTCGGGCCGCGAGGTGATGGCCGAGTTCCGCCGCGCCACCGGCTTGCCGACAGCGACCAACATGGTGGCCACCGACTGGCGCGAACTGGCGCACACGATTCACTTGCAGTCGGTCGACATTCCCCTGGCCGACCCGCATTTCTGGACCATGCAGGGCTCGGTGCGCGTGGCGCAGATCTGCCAGACCTGGGGGCTGACCTGGGGCTCGCACTCCAACAACCACTTCGACATTTCGCTGGCCATGTTCACCCACGTCGCGGCCGCCGCGCCGGGCAAGGTCACCGCCATCGACACCCACTGGATCTGGCAGGACGGCCAGCGCCTGACCAAAGCGCCGCTGCAAATCGTGGATGGCTGCGTGGCCGTGCCGCGGCAGCCGGGCCTGGGCGTGGAACTGGACATGGTTGAAGTTGAAAAAGCGCATCAGCTTTACCTCAAGCACGGGCTGGGCGCGCGGGATGACGCCGCCGCCATGCAGTATTTGATTCCAGACTGGAAGTTCAACAGCAAGATGCCCTGCATGCTGCGCTGAAAGCGCGCTCACCATGCAGCACGCCGCACCTTCCCGCGCCCTGCTCAGGCTGGCCGTCATAGGCGCCGGGCTGGCATCCGCTCCGCATTTTTTGAGCCTCAAGGATTTGGCCAGCCAGATCGAGGTGGTCTGGGTCTACGGCCGAAGCGCCGAGCGCCTGGCGGACGCGCCCCTGCCGGCGGGCGCCCGCAAGACCACACGCCTTGACGACATACTGGAAGACGCCAGCGTCCAGGCCGTGCTGGTGCTGACGCCGGCCAACACCCACCTGGACATCGTGCAGCGCGCGGCGCACGCCGGCAAGCATGTGCTGGTCGAAAAACCGCTCGAAATTGACCTGAACCGGGCCAACGCCCTGGTCGAGGCCTGCGAGGCCGCAGGCGTCACGCTGGCCGTCATGCTCCAGCACCGCATGCGCGAAGCCGCGCTTGGCCTGACGGCCTTGCTCGCGACCGGCGAGTTGGGCCCGCTGGTCAGCGCCGCGGCGTCCGTGCGGTGGTGGCGCGCCCAGCGTTACTACGATGAACCGGGGCGCGGCAGCCTGGCCAGAGACGGTGGCGGCGTCCTGATCACGCAGGCGATTCACACCCTGGACCTGCTGCTCAGTTTTACCGGCCTGCCCGAGCGCGTGATGGGGCTGGCCAGTACCAGCCCGGTGCACCGGATGGAAGGCGAAGATACCGCCGCCGCCGTGCTGCAGTTTTCGGGGGGCGCCATGGCCGTGCTGCAGGCCACCACGGCCGCCTACCCCGGATTCCCCGAGCGCATCGAGCTCAACTTCACCCAGGGCACCGCCACGCTGGAGGCAGGCCAGGCGCAGGTGGTGTTTGCCACCGGCAGAACGCTGACGCTGGGCGCCCGCCAGGCTTCGGGCGGCGGCGCCGACCCGATGGCTTTTGAACATAGCGCCCACCGCGCCGTGCTGCAGGACTTCATTCGCGCCCTGCAAGGCGGCACGGCCCCAGCCGTGACCGGACGCTCGGCGCTGGGCGTGCAGCAGGTGATCGACGCCATCATGGCGTCGTCCCGCTCCGGCGGCACAGTCGCGCTGAACCCCGCCGCACGAATTCCCGTGATGTGAGGCATGGGGCGGCGGCAGGGACGCGTACCCAACCGCTCCCGCCCCGGCAAGAAGCCGGTCCTGTCTAAATTTCTCAAGAGTTTTTGGCCCGTAGCGCACATGCAGCGGGCATCAGCAGCTATAAAACTCGTAGCATGATGGAATTTGCGTTATATTTGAAGCCAAGCTTTTCGCTTTAAAACCACCTGTGACCCGAGGAGATAACACTGATGAGTGCAAAAGAAAATGTCGCTATAGGCCAGCTGCTTGAACTGCTGGAGTCGCGCTATGCCCTGCGCGTGTTGTGGGCCCTGAAAGACGGCCACCCCCAGACTTTTCGCCTCCTGCAGGACAGCATTGGCAGCATCACGCCCAACACCCTCAATACCCGCCTCAAGGAATTGCGTGCCGCCGGCCTGATGGTGCACGGCGGCGATGGCTACACGGTGACGACGCTGGGCGCAGACCTGCTCAAGCGCCTGAATGACCTGCAGGCATTTGCCGGCAAATGGGCGGCCAGCCAGGCCAAGGCAGCAGCGGCCCCGGCGGACTGAATTTTTTCGCTTTCCACGCTCTCCATTCAGGCAGGCCTTGCGCCTGCTTTTTTGCAGCTGGCCGAACGAGCCGGCATGTCACTGCAAAAAAATTTCCGGCGCCCCGTCGAATCCCATGTCTTGAAAAGGGGTTTGCAGGCCCCAGCTACATAAATTATTGGCTTCAATTCTGTCATCCAGCATGTCCCAAAATACACCACCCGATCAAAACCAAAACCTGACCGGCGCGCCCAGCCCCGAAGAACTGGAAGCTGCGCAAGCCGCCAACGAATTTGACGCGCAAAACAGCACACAGGCTGAGTTGGCCATCCTGCAGGCCAAAAACACCGAACTGGCCGACAGCTACCTGCGCGCCAAGGCCGAAACCGAAAACGCCCGCCGCCGCGCTGACGACGAAGTGTCCAAGGCGCGCAAATTCGCCGTGGAAAGCTTTGCGGAAAGTCTGCTGCCCGTGGCCGACAGCCTGGAAGCGGCGCTAGCGCTCAAGGATGCCACGCTGGAGCAATTCCGCGAAGGCTCTGAAGCCACGCTCAAGCAGTTGAAAAGCGCGCTGGAGCGCAACAAGGTCATTGAAATCAACCCCGCCGCAGGTACCCGGTTTGACCCGCACCAGCACCAGGCCATCAGCATGGTGCCTGCAGAGCAGGAAGCCAATACTGTGGTCAGCGTGCTGCAAAAGGGCTATTTGATTGCAGAGCGCGTGCTGCGCCCCGCCCTGGTGACGGTCACCGCACCCAAATAAACACAAAAAATTGCCGGGGCACTTGAAGTTACGGAACTTATCCGCAATTCTTCATCACAGTGATCGCCGAGGCGGTTGAGTCACTGGCCTCGATCATCCAATATCCAACGAAACAAAAAGCAGGAGTTAATCATGGGCAGAATCATCGGTATCGACTTGGGAACCACCAACAGTTGCGTCTCCATCATGGAGGGCAACACCCCCCGCGTCATTGAAAACTCGGAAGGTGCACGCACCACGCCATCCATCGTCGCCTACCAGGAAGACGGTGAAGTGCTGGTTGGCGCGTCTGCCAAGCGCCAGGCGGTGACCAACCCCAAGAACACGCTCTACGCTGTCAAGCGCCTGATCGGCCGCAAATTCAGCGAAAAAGAAGTCCAGAAGGACATCGACCTGATGCCCTACGCCATCGTGGCGGCCGACAACGGCGACGCCTGGGTGGAGGTGCGCGGCAAGAAAATGTCTGCCCAGCAGGTCAGCGCCGACATTCTGCGCAAAATGAAGAAGACGGCCGAAGACTACCTCGGCGAGCCAGTCACGGAAGCTGTGATCACGGTGCCTGCCTACTTCAATGACGCGCAGCGCCAGGCTACCAAAGACGCCGGCCGCATTGCAGGCCTGGACGTCAAGCGCATCATCAACGAGCCTACCGCTGCAGCCTTGGCCTTTGGCCTGGACAAGCAGGAAAAAGGCGACCGCAAGATTGCGGTCTATGACTTGGGCGGCGGCACGTTTGACATCTCTATCATTGAAATTGCCGATGTCGATGGCGAAAAGCAGTTCGAAGTGCTGTCCACCAACGGCGACACCTTCCTGGGCGGCGAAGACTTTGACCAGCGCATCATCGATTTCATCATCGACGAGTTCAAGAAGGAATCCGGCGTCAACCTCAAGAACGACGTGCTGGCCCTGCAGCGCCTGAAAGAAGCCGCTGAAAAAGCCAAGATCGAGCTATCCAACAGCGCGCAGACCGACATCAACCTGCCCTACATCACGGCTGACGCGTCAGGCCCCAAGCACCTGAGCATCAAGATGACGCGCGCCAAGCTCGAAAGCCTGGTCGACGAACTCATCGAGCGCACGATTGCCCCTTGCCGCGTGGCGGTCAAGGACGCGGGCATCAGCGTGGGCGACATCCATGACGTGATCCTGGTCGGCGGCATGACCCGCATGCCCAAGGTGCAGGAAAAGGTCAAGGAATTTTTCGGCAAAGAGCCCCGCAAGGACGTGAACCCTGATGAAGCCGTCGCCGTGGGCGCTGCGATTCAAGGCCAGGTGCTGTCCGGCGACCGCACCGACGTGCTGCTGCTGGACGTGACACCGTTGTCCCTGGGTATTGAAACCATGGGCGGCGTCATGACCAAGATGATCAAGAAGAACACGACCATCCCGACCAAGTTCGCCCAGACCTTCTCGACCGCTGAAGATAACCAGCCGGCCGTGACGATCAAGGTGTTCCAGGGCGAGCGCGAGATTGCTTCGGGCAACAAGGCGCTGGGCGAGTTCAACCTTGAAGGCATTCCACCATCAGCACGCGGCACGCCGCAGATTGAAGTGTCTTTTGACATCGACGCCAACGGCATCCTGCACGTCGGCGCCAAGGACAAGGGCACCGGCAAGGAAAACAAGATCACCATCAAGGCCAACTCGGGCCTGTCGGAAGCCGAGATTCAGCAGATGGTGAAAGACGCCGAGCTGAACGCCGAAGAAGACAAGAAAAAAGTCGAATTCGTGCAGGCCAAGAACAGCGCCGAAGCCATGGTCCACAGCGTGAAAAAATCGCTGGGTGAGTACGGCGACAAGCTGGAAGCCGGCGAGAAAGAAAAAATCGAGACCGCCATCAAGGATATGGAAGAAGCCCTCAAGGGCGACGACAAAGCTGCGATCGAATCCAGGAACACAGCCCTGATGGAAGCGAGCCAGAAGCTCGGCGAGAAAATGTACGCCGACATGCAGGCGTCGCAAGCCGATGCTGGCGCCGGTGCCGCAGCAGGCGCCGAGCAGGCCAAGCCAGCCGCCGACGACAATGTGGTGGACGCTGAAGTCAAGGAAGTCAAAAAAGGCTGACCTTGGCAGTCGCCTTGACTCAGGCGTGAACTACAGACAGCAAGGCGGAAACCAGGAGCATCCTGGATTTCCGCTTTTGCATTTTATTTATTCGTTTTACAGGCCTTCGTGCAGCGTGCAATTTTGGCGGTATCGCCCTGTTTGCCCAACGCACAAGCTCCTCACAACCCAAGTCACCCTAACTGACCTGCCATGTCCAAAAAAGACTATTACGACACGCTGGGAGTCCCCAAAAACGCCAGCGATGACGACATCAAGAAGGCGTATCGCAAGCATGCGATGAAGCACCACCCTGACCGCAACCAGGGCGACGGCTCCAAGGCGGCCGAAGAAAAATTCAAGGAGGCCAAAGAGGCCTACGAGATGCTTTCCGACGAGAACAAACGCGCCGCCTACGACCAGTATGGCCACGCGGGTGTAGACCCCAACATGCGCGGCGGCGCGGGCGCAGAAGGTTTTGGCGGATTCGCCGAGGCGTTTGGTGACATTTTCGGCGACGTCTTCAACGGCCAGCGCGGCGGCCAGCAACGCGGCGGGCGTCAGGTTTTCCGTGGCGGCGACCTGAGCTACGCGATGGAAATCACGCTTGAAGAAGCGGCGCACGGCAAGGAAGCGCAGATCCGCGTGCCCAGCTGGGACGACTGCAACAGCTGCCACGGCACCGGCGCCAAGCCCGGCACCAAGGTGGTCACCTGCACCACCTGCCACGGCCACGGCGTGGTGCAGATGCGCCAGGGGTTTTTCAGCGTGCAGCAAACCTGCCCGCAGTGCAAAGGCACGGGCAAGCTGATTCCCGAGCCGTGCATCAGCTGCCACGGCGTGGGCAAGACCAAGATCAACAAGACGCTGGAAGTCAAGATCCCGGCCGGCATTGACGACGGCATGCGCATCCGCTCGACCGGCAACGGCGAGCCCGGCACCAACGGCGGCCCGCCCGGCGACCTGTACATCGAAATCCGCATCAAGAAGCACGACATCTTCGAGCGGGACGGCGACGACCTGCACTGCGCCATGCCCATCAGCTTCACCACGGCCGCGCTCGGCGGTGAAATTGAGGTGCCGACACTGGCTGGCAAGGCCGCGATTGACATTCCGGAAGGCACGCAAGCGGGCAAGCAGTTCCGCCTGCGCGGCAAAGGCATCAAGGGCGTGCGCTCCAGCTACCCCGGGGACCTGTACTGCCACATCACGGTGGAAACACCCGTGAAACTGACGGAACACCAGCGCAAGCTGCTCAAGGAGCTGGACGAGTCCATCAAAAAAGGCGGCGCCAAGCACTCCCCCAGCGAAGAAGGCTGGGCTGACAAGCTGAAGAACTTCTTCACGGCCTGAACGCGCGGCGGGCCGAACCTGGCCTGCCGCCCGCCTTGCAATGCCGGACTTGTTCCGGCATTTTTGATGGCGCCTTTTTTGCCACTGAATCAATGAAAATGACCCCGCCCATGGACGGCGCCGAGGGGTCTGGCTTATAGTGCCAATTTGCCCCGCGATGATGGTTGCGGACCCTGCGCAGAAACCACCCACCTAATACACCCCATGAAAACAAAAGCTGCAGTTGCCTGGAAAGCAGGCGAACCCCTCACGATTGAAACCGTCGACCTCGAAGGCCCGAAGTTCGGCGAAGTGCTGGTCGAGATCAAGGCCACCGGGATTTGCCACACCGACTACTACACGCTGTCGGGCGCCGACCCGGAAGGCATTTTTCCGGCCATTTTGGGCCATGAAGGCGCGGGCATCGTGGTTGATGTCGGCCCCGGCGTGACCTCGCTGCAAAAAGGCGACCACGTCATTCCGCTCTACACGCCCGAATGCCGGCAATGCAAGTTCTGCCTGTCACGCAAGACCAATTTGTGCCAGCTGATTCGCGGCACGCAGGGCAAGGGCCTGATGCCCGACGCCACCAGCCGCTTCAGCCTGGACGGCAAGCCGATCTTTCACTACATGGGGACCAGCACCTTCAGCAACTACACCGTGGCGCCCGAAATTTCGCTGGCCAAGATCCGCAAGGACGCGCCCTTCGACAAGGTCTGCTACATCGGCTGCGGCGTGACCACCGGCATTGGCGCGGTGATCTTCACAGCCAAGGTGGAAGCCGGCGCCAACGTGGTGGTGTTTGGCCTGGGCGGCATTGGCCTGAACGTGATCCAGGGCGCGAAGATGGTGGGTGCCGACAAGATCATCGGCGTGGACTTGAACCCCGAACGCGAAGCCATGGCCCGCAAGTTCGGCATGACGCATTTCATCAACCCGAAGAAGGTCGAAAACGTGGTCGATGCCATTGTGCAGATCACCGACGGCGGCGCAGACTACAGCTTTGAGTGCATTGGCAACACGCAGGTGATGCGCCAGGCGCTCGAATGCACCCACAAGGGCTGGGGCCGCAGCATCATCATCGGCGTGGCCGAAGCGGGCGCCGAAATCAGCACCCGGCCGTTCCAGCTGGTCACGGGCCGCAAGTGGGAAGGCTCGGCCTTCGGCGGCGCGCGCGGCCGCACCGACGTGCCCAAAATTGTCGACTGGTACATGGACGGCAAGATCAACATCGACGATCTGATCACCCACACCATGCCGCTGGAAGACATCAACAAGGGCTTCGACTTGATGAAGCGCGGCGAGTCGATTCGCGGCGTGGTGCTGTTTTAAGCACGCCATGAGCACACAACCCCAACTGCTCAGCGAACACGCCTGCTTTGGCGGCCGCCAGCTTTTTTACCAGCACGATTCGCATGAAATCGGCCTGCCAATGAAGTTCTCGGTGTTTCTGCCGCCGCAGGCGGTGCGTGGTCCGGTGCCGGCGCTGCTGTACCTGGCGGGCCTGACCTGCAACGAGGAAACCTTCATGATCAAGGCGGGTGCCCAGCGCCTGGCCGCCGAGCTGGGCCTGGCCCTGATCGCGCCCGACACCAGCCCGCGCGGCGCGAATGTGCCGGGCGAAGCCGACAGCTGGGATTTCGGCACGGGCGCCGGGTTCTACCTGGACGCCACGCAGGCGCCATGGAGCAGCCACTACCGCATGGAGAGCTACCTCACGGCTGAATTGCTGCCGCTGCTGTCCAGCGCCTTGCCGATTGACGCCGGGCGCATTGGTATTTTTGGCCATTCCATGGGCGGCCATGGCGCGCTGACACTGGCGCTTCGGCACCCCGGTCTTTTCAAGTCGGTGTCGGCTTTTGCGCCGATTTGTGCACCCAGCCAGTGTCCGTGGGGCCAGAAAGCCTTTGCCGGCTACCTGGGCGCCGACGAATCGGGCTGGCTGGCGCACGACGCCACGGCCTTGATGACCGGCCTGCGCGATGCGCCCTACCCTGGCGGCATCCTGATTGACCAGGGCCTGGCCGATCAGTTTCTTGCAGAGCAGTTGCACCCGCATCTGTTTGAAGCGGCCTGTGCATCAGCGGGCCAGCCGCTGACGCTGCGTCGGCATGCGGGCTACGACCACAGTTACTACTTCATTGCGACCTTTATGGCGGAACATATCGGACACCACGCGCGCCTGCTTGAGGCCTGAGCCGCAGCAGTTCAGGTCTGCAGGGAGCGGGCAGGCGCAACAGACTCACTTTCCGGTAGCGCTCGCAGGAGCAGTCGAAAACCGTGAAGCGTGGTGTGCATCTTGCGCGGCCAGCTCCCAAGGCGGCCGAACAGCGATTCTCTCAAGCAAGAAGTGCACAAATGCGGAGGTTTTAGCGGGTACGGGTCGGTCACGTCGATAACTCAGATACATTGCCCGGCTTTCGCGTGGCATGGCTTCCGGCAACAGCTCCCGCAGGCGCCGCTCGCGGATATCGGCGGCGACCAGAAATTCGGGCAATTTCGCAATGCCAAGTCCTGCCTTGACGGTCTCATAGACGGCACTCCCGAAGCCGCCGAAGTTGCCGGCAACCCGTACCGGTTGCACGCTTTGATCAAACTCGAAAAGCCATTCCTCGCTCGTCAGTCCGTTCCCGCTCACGATGAGGCAGTTGTGCTGCTGTAGGTCGAAAGGACGCATCGGCGCGCCACAGGCCTGGAGGTAGGAAGGAGCGGCGCACACGACCCATCGATTTGATGAAAGATAGTGACTATGAAAGCCCGTCAGCGGCGCGACCGCCGAACGGATGACAACATCGTCCTCAAACTCGCCGCCCACCGGGGAGCGGTCGCCAACGATCAATGAAATCCGCACGTTCGGGTAGCGTTGCAGGAATTCGGGGATCAGCTTGGTCAACTGCTTTTCGCTGAAGGCCGCCGGACAGTTGATACGAAGGGTTCCGCGCGGTTGATCGGATGTGAGCTGCGCAGCCTGCTCGGCAGTGCGAATATCAACTGCGATGCGGCGAGCACGTTCGAAATAAATCATTCCGGATTCGGTCAGCTTCAGGCTGCGCGTGGTTCGCTCCAACAAGCGCACACCCAGTCGCTCCTCCAGCTTGGCGATCCTTTTGCTGACCGCCGTCGGTGTCAGGCCGGCAGCCATTCCGGCGCCGGAAAAGCTTCCGTGCTCGACGGTGAGCACAAATAGCGACAGGTCGTCGGACTGCACCTGCTTGCGGCGACTGGATTCTGACATCGACAAACTCCGGAAAATGGTAATTACTGCGTTTTTTTCTTAAATGGTAAAGACAATACGGAGCGAATATAGCGAAATAATTGACTATTATCAATTGACTGGCAACTAGACAAACTGCATGCCCATCGCACAAGCCGCTGACGGCGATATTTTTTTTGAGAGTTTTGGCCAAGGCCGACCGCTGATGTTGATTTCCGGACTTGGCGGAGTGAGCGGTTTTTGGCGGGAACAGGTGGCCGCGTTTTCGGCATTCCGCCGGGTCGTCGTTCACGACCACCGCGGCACAGGACGCAGCACGCGTAGCCGCATCAAGTACTCGATCGAGCAGATGAGCAGGGACGCCATTGCCGTGATGGATGCTGCCGAAGTCGATCAGGCCATCATTGTTGGTCACTCCACCGGCGGCGCGATCGCGCAATATCTCGCAGCGTACTTCCCAAGCCGCGTCACCGCCCTGGTCCTGAGTTCGACATGGAGTTATGCAGATGGATACTTTCGCGTCTTGTTTGAAACGCGTGCCCAGGTATTACGCCATGCCGGTGTGGAGGCCTATCAGCGTCTTGGCAAGCTCTTTTGTTTTCCACCATCATTCCTGGCTTCGCATCCGCACTTGCTGGAGCCCGCTGACGATGGTGACGATGGTGACATCGTGTTGAGTCGAATTGAGGCACTGCTTGAGTTTGATTCGCGGCCTTTTCTTCATCGGATCCAAGTCCCCAGCCTGGTCATTGGCGCACGCGACGACATGGTCACGCCGCCACATCTGTGGGATACGTTAAAGCGAGGTTTGCCTGGGAGCCACTCTGAAGTTCTGGATCACGGGGGACACTTTTGTCCACAGGTGGCGCCAGCGGAATACAACCGCGCGCTTGAACGCTTCTTCCGTCTTGGCGGGAAGGATATCTGAATGCAGTATGTCGCGATGGTTGGATATGGTGCGATCGGTTCGCATCTGATGCGCATGTTTGCCAACGATGCGCGTGTGCGCATTGACCAGGTGATCGTGGGGGCGACCCGGCTAAAGACTGCCCAGGCTGCCCTTGGCGATAGTGCTACGGTCGTGACCCGACTGGAAGACCTGCCACGACGACCCGATGTGTTGATCGAGTGCGCCGGCCATAGCGCATTGGTCCAGCATGTCGTTCCCGCCTTGGGCCTCGGCATCGACAGCATCGTTTTATCAATCGGCGCGCTCGCAAACAACGGTGTGGCAGAGCTTCTGACCGAAGCAGCCACTGCCGGCTCGAGCCGGCTGAAACTCGTTTCTGGCGCAATCGGTGCGATTGATGCGCTGGCTGCGGCTCAGCTTGGTGGGCTGGACGAGGTCGTTTACGTTGGAAGCAAGCCGCCATCCAGCTGGCGCGGGTCGCCAGGCGAGTCAGTGGTTTGTCTGGATAGACTGACCGAAGCAGCGACCCTGTTTAAAGGGAGCGCACGCGATGCGGCACGCCTTTATCCGAAAAACGCGAACGTGGCGGCGGCGCTTGCACTGGCCGGCCTGGGTCTGGACGCGACCCAGGTGCGTCTAGTGGCCGACCCTGCTCTCTCCCACAATGTGCACAGCTTCACCGCGCAGGGCCAATTTGGCAGGATGTCGTTTTCGATCGAGGGAATGGCGTTGCCTGACAACCTCAAAACGTCGGCTTTAACCGCTTACAGCCTGGCCCGTGCACTCATCAACCGTATCGAACCCATGGGGTTCTAGTTAATTTCATACAACTTACCCATCTGAAAGGTCAAAAACATGCGACGCGCCCTCATCAATACCCTCCTTTTTTCGGTGGCAATACTTCCTCTTTGGGCATCCGCTGCCGACTATCCTGATCACGCGATTCGTCTGATTGTGCCTTTCGGAGCCGGTAGTTCCGGCGATGTTGTCGGCCGTCAAATCGCGGAAGCATTGGGCGCACGGCTGAAGCAAAGCGTTATTGTTGAAAACAAAGCGGGCTCCGGCACCGCCATTGGCGCCATTGCTGTAGCCAAGGCAGCCCCGGACGGCTACACGCTGTTGCTCGGGACCAATGCCACCCATGCAAGCAACAAAGCACTGTACCCGAAGCTTCAATATGACCCCTTGAAAGACTTCGAGCCGGTGGCGTTCGTTGGACTCGTCCCCAGCGCGCTTGTCGTCGCCGGCAATTCGCCATACAAGGCGCTGGCGGACTTCGTGAGTCGTGCCAAGGCAAATCCAGGCAAGGTTTCTTACGCATCGTCAGGCAATGGAACGACCGGGCATCTGGCCGGTGAGTTGCTCGCAACAATGGCCAAGGTCAAGCTGCTGCATGTTCCGTTCAAGGAAGCATCGCAAGGGCTCACGGCTGTTCTGGGCGGCGATATCGATGCGATTCTCATACCGCCATCGTCGGTCATCTCGTTGATCAACACCGGCAAGCTGCGTGCGATTGCAGTCAGCACACAACGCCGCAGTTTAGCGCTCCCCAGCGTCCCCACCATTGCAGAACAGGGCTATACCGGTTATGACATCGTGGGCTGGTATTCAATGTCGGCGCCAGCCGGGACTCCGGCCGCGATCGTGCAAAGAATCAACATGGAAATGCGCGCACTCGTCACGGACCCGACATTCTCGGAAAAACTAATGGAACTCGGGCTGACGACGCAGCCGATGAGCACCACCGAACTTGTCGCCTTCTTCAAATCCGAGGAAGCCAAGGCGGCGCAACTAATTCGTCAATCCGGAGCGGTGATCGACTAAGGCATGTTTTAGCCGAGCGAGAGGGCCTCGCGGTAATGGCCGCGTGGCTCGTTATGTTGGCGGGTGTGGGCACACAAAACGCGCGTCTTGGCGTTGGCCAGTGGTGAAGGTGGCAATAATCAAGGCGGATTGAGGTTTATTTCTACTCAAGAATCTCCGCCAGGGTCATATTGATCATGGCGCCCTCTTAAGCCTGCTATAAGCTGCTGCAAATATAATCGTTGGCTATGCCTCTGCATTCGCTCCTCTCCACCTCCACACCCATCGACTCAACCGCTATCCAGCAAGTTCCCAAGATTTCTGCTCAACGGGCGCCTGGCATGCGCCAGCTCTGGATCGTGGTGCTGGCCAGCCTCTGGATTGCCACCGTGTGCAACGTGGCACTGTGGCGCGCGCTGGCCAACCTGCCCGGCCTGAGCACCGGCCAGGCGGCCACCATCAGCGTGGCGCTGGCGCTGGTGATTGCGCTGGCGACGGCCGGGCTGCTCAGCCTGCTGGCCTGGCGCTGGACGCTCAAGCCGGTGGTCACGCTGTTTTTGGTATCGGCCGCTTTTGGCGCCTATTTCATGATGGCCTATGGCGTGGTGATAGATCCGAACATGATGGTCAATACCCTGCAGACCGACATGCGTGAAACCCGCGATCTGCTGAACTGGAGCCTCGCGGGCACGGTGATGGTGCTGGCGGTATTGCCCAGCTTTTTTCTGTGGCGGCAAAAAGTCAGGCGCACAGGCATGGGGCGGCAAGCGGTTTCCAATGCCCTGACCCTGGTGGCTGCCGGCGCCCTTTTGGTGGTGGTGAGCCTGCTTTTCTTTCAAAGCCTGGCCTCGGTGATGCGCAACCACACCCAGGTGCGCTACCTGATCAATCCACTCAACTCCTTTTACGCCTTGGGCTCGGTGGCGGCCAAGCCGTTTCAGCGCGATGAATCTGCCGTGCTGCCCCTGGGCCAGGACGCGACGCTGGGTGCCCACTACACCGCGCAGACCAAACCGCCGCTGCTGCTGCTGGTGCTCGGCGAAACCGCGCGCAGCGGCAACTTTGCCATCAATGGCTACGCACGCCCCACCACGCCCCAACTGGCGCAGGAGAATATCGCCAGCCAGCGCAACGCCTGGTCGTGCGGCACCAGCACGGCGGCCTCGGTGCCCTGCATGTTTTCCAATTTTGGGCGTGCGGGCTTTGAGTCGCGCCCGGCCAACTACGAAGGCCTGCTTGATGTGCTGCAGCATGCCGGGCTGGCCGTGCTCTGGCTGGACAATCAGGCCGGTTGCAAGGGCGTTTGCGACCGGGTCCCGAACGTGTCGACCCTGCAGCTGAAAGTCCCCGGCCTGTGCGACGGCGGCGAATGCATGGATGAAGTGATGCTGCACGGCCTTGATGAGCGGATCGCCGCCCTGCCCGCCGAGCGCCGCGCCAAAGGCGTGGTGCTGGTGATGCACCAGATGGGCGGCCACGGACCGGCCTACTACAAGCGGTCGCCGCCCGCGTTCAAGAAGTTTTTGCCCGAATGCACCAGCAACTCCCTGCAAAGCTGCGAGCGTGAGGCGCTGGTCAACGCCTACGACAACAGCATCGTCTACACCGACCACCTGCTGGCCTCGACCATCGGCTGGCTCAAGGCGCAGGAAGCGCGCAGCGCACCGGCCATGCTCTACCTGGCGGACCACGGCGAGTCGCTGGGCGAAAACAACCTGTATCTGCACGGCATGCCCTACGGCGTGGCGCCCGACGTGCAAAAGCGCGTGCCCTGGATTACCTGGCTGTCGCCCGAATTCGAGCAGCGCAGCCAGGTCACCACGGCGTGCCTGCAGCAGCAGCTCGATGCCCCCATCAGCCACGACAACTACTTTCACTCGGTGCTGGGCCTGATGAACGTGCAAACCAGCGTGTACCAGCCGGCCCTGGACATTTACGCCCGCTGCGCCAAACCGTAGGGCGTACGCCTTGATCAGCACCCCATTCACAGGGTGACGGAGTCGGCCCGGGGCAAACGGCGCGCAGATGCAGCGCGGTATTCAACCGCCCGGTACAGCGCAGCACCCGCCAGCAGGGACAACAAAAAGGCCGCCAGCAAACCCAGGGCATTGGCCACCATCTGCGCCGGCCAGAAACGGCTCACCACGGCATTGACCAGCAGGCAGACCGGAAAGTGAATCAGAAAAACGCTGTACGAAATCCGCCCAAGCTGCGTCAGCCAGCGCTGCTCCAGCCATCGCCAGGGGACAGCGTGCAGTTGAAGGCCCACCAGCCCGAAGGAAGCCACCAGCGCCACGGCCAGCCGCCCCCTGAAATCCAGCACCAGCGCGGCTCCGCCTAGCACAGCCATGGCCAGTAGCCACAGGCCGGCGCTCCCGTTGCTGCGTTTTCCCGCCTTGTTCAGCGCAGCCGATGCCCAGAAGGCCAGCAATCCCAGGGCATAGGCGCCAAAGAAATACAGCCCGGTGTCATCAAAATTTTCCTTCCGGTTAAAAAACAGCAGGGACGCCGTTGCCAGCAGCAGTAAAAAGCTGGTGCCCCACCGCTGTGCAGACACGCCCGGCCAGCGGCGCTGAAGCCCACGCGCCAGGCCCAAGGCCAGCACCGTCATGGCGAACAGCTGCAAGTCAATGGCCACATACCAGACGCCCGCAGACAAGGCGTCCAGCCCCAGGACATCCTGCAGCAGCAGCCCATGGGCCAGTAGTTGCAGCAACGTCGGCGCGTCCGGAACAGAGGGATGGTCAAACCAGGGCCGCACCCACCAGGCCACCGCGACCGTCACGGCAAGCGCCACCAGGAAAGGCCGCACCAGCCGCAGGTAGCGCCTGAACACCAGCTGCGCCGGCGGCCCGAAGGTGGCCACACCCCGGGGCGCCAGCGCGCTGGCCGCCAGAAAGCCGCTGACAACCAAAAACACCTGGACCGCCATGCGTCCATAGTCATACAGCCAGTCAGTCAGGCCTGGCGCCCGGGGGTAAATCACGTCTGACATGGGGCCATAAAAAGCCAGGTGGTGCCAGACAATCACGACGCAGGCGATGCCCTTGAGCGCGTCAATGCCGATCAGGCGCTGGCCGGGCGGTCTCATGCGTGGGTTTCCGGTCAACGACTACGGCAATATCAAAGCGCCAGCCGCTGGCGCGCTTCCTGGTATTCGCGCTTGAGCTGGGCCACAAAAGCGGCGGTGCTTTGCACCTGGCTGACCGCGCCAATGCCTTGGCCGCAACCCCAGATGTCTTTCCAGGCCTTGGACTTGTCGCCGCCAAAGTTCATCTTGCTCGGGTCGCTCTCGGGCAGATGGTCGGGGTCCATGCCGGCCGCGCGTATCGACGGCGCCAGGTAGTTGCCATGCACGCCGGTAAACAGGTTGCTGTAGACGATGTCATCGGAGTTGCTGTCGACAATCGCCTGCTTGTAGGCGTCGGAGGCGCGCGCCTCTTCAGTGGCAATGAAGGCCGAGCCGATGTAGGCAAAGTCGGCCCCCATGGCCTGGGCCGCCAGTACCGCGCCACCGCTCGCGATGGAGCCGGACAATGCCAGCGGGCCGTCAAACCACTGGCGAATTTCCTGGATCAGCGCAAACGGGCTTTTGACGCCCGCGTGTCCACCAGCACCGCAGGCCACGGCGACCAGGCCATCGGCGCCCTTTTCAATCGCCTTGTGCGC
>JAUSDK010000032.1 GCA_030650875.1 Polaromonas sp. | reverse complement strand
CCAGTCGGTGACCTGCTGCATGCGCCCGGTCAGCAGGGCGATGTCGAAGCGGTGTTCCCGGGTGTGGATGTCGACCTGTTCTTCCTGCACGGTGAGCAGGTCGAACAGCAGGGTGGCAATACCCGCCTGCTGGAGTTTTTGCGCCACCTGGCGGTTGCGGGCGCTGTGCCGGCCGCTGCCGCTGCCATGGGCAAACACCACCAGGCCCTTGGCCTCAGCTGGCAGGACCAGGTCGCCGTACAGCCAGGTTTCACCGCAGGGAATGCGGACTTCGCGGCTCGCCGGGGCAGAGGTGGGACGGTTCATGGACTTCTCCGTTTGAGGAGCCCACCATAGTCCTGCGCGGCGCGGCCTGCCATCAGACAAGTCCTATTTGACGGTCAGACGGGCCTGGCCGTGCCAGCTGCTTGATGTAGAGCAAAAACAGGCGAAAGACCAATCAGGACGGTCGCAAGCAGCTATGAAATCAGGAGCTTTCGGTGCGGCGGCAGTGCGCCCGCGACGCCGGAAATCCCACCGTGCGACGACACGACCGAGGGAACAGAGGAAACAGAGGAAACAGAGGAAAGGAAAGGCGGGCTGCTGTTTATCCCGTGGCCAAGCAGCCGGCGGGTTTGAAGACCCGTTCGGTCGAGGCCGGGTAGCGGACCAGTTTGTCCGCCGGCCGGCGCGGCCGCGCGACCAGTTCGCCGCCGCAATTGGGGCAGATGCCCTGGCGCTTGCTGGCGGCGCAATCGCTGCAGAAGGTGCACTCGAAGGTGCAAATGCGGGCGTCAGGGGACTCGTTGGGCAGGTCCTTGTTGCAGCACTCGCAGTTGGGGCGGAGTTGGAGCATGGGGTGTCCTGTTTTAGACCGGGTGGAAAGGGTGTGGCTCTTCCTGCGCATTCTGGGGTAGTTTTCCGCCAGATGGGTGTCCGCCGGCCGGCCCGCCAGCCTGCGGGGTTGCTCGATAAACACTACCATTGGCCCTGATTTCCGACGCCTCTTTCAAGGACACACACATGACCACGCCGGCACCGATCCAAATGAAAATCGACTTCGTCTCCGACGTGTCCTGCCCCTGGTGCGTGATCGGCCTCAAGTCGCTCGAAGACGCGCTGGGCCGGGTTGCCGGCGAAGTCCAGGCCGAGATACATTTCCAGCCTTTCGAGCTGAACCCGAAGATGCCGGCCGAAGGCCAGGACATCGCCGAACACCTGGCCGAAAAGTACGGCTCCACGCCCGAGCAGTCGCAGCGCAACCGCGAGATGATCCGCGCGCGCGGGCAGGACGTGGGTTTCACCTTCAGCATGGACAAACGCAGCCGCATCTACAACACCTTCGATGCCCATCGCCTGCTGCACTGGGCCGAAGAAGAAGGAGAAGGGCGCCAGCTGGCGCTCAAGGAGGCGTTGTTCAAGGCCTATTTCACCGACGGCGAAAGCCCCGGCTCGCACGAGGTGCTGGCGCGCGTGGCCGGCGAGGTTGGCCTGGACATTGCGCGTGCGAAGGCCATTCTGGCCTCGAACGAGTACGCCGACGCCGTGCGCGAACGCGAGCAGTTCTACCTGCAGCAGGGCATCCACGCGGTGCCGGCCGTCATCATCAACGACAAACACCTGATCTCGGGCGGCCAGCCGGCCGAGGTATTCGAGCAGGCCTTGCGGCAGATCGCTGCCGCAGGCTGAACGTCGATCACGGCTTGAGGGTTGCCTTCAGTGTGATCTCGGGCACGCTGGCAAGTGCCTTGGACAGCGGGCAGCCGCGTTTGGCGGCCTCGGCGATCTGCTGGAATTGGTCCGGCGCCATGCCCGGCACCTTGGCTTCCAGTGTCAGCGCAATGCGGTCGATCACAAAACCGTCGCCTTCCGTCACCAGCCGGACTTTGGCCTGAGTGTCGACCTGCTCGGTGGCAAATCCCGCCTTGTCGCAGGCAAACGAAAAAGCCATGGTGAAACAGGCCGCATGCGCCGCGCCCAGCAGCTCTTCAGGGTTGGTGCCTGTGCGGTCGTCCTCGAACCGGCTGCCAAAACCGTAGGGATAGGCTTTCAGCGCATCGGTTTCGGTGCTGATTTGACCCTGGCCCTGTTTGCCCTGGCCTTCCCAGTGAACGCTGGCGGTTTTTTCGGTCATGGTGTGTCCTTTGGATGATGATGTGATGGATGGCGGACCACGGCTTGCGTGGCCAACCTGTCCACTGTGCCGAGCCGGGACAGGGCAGGGCGTGAGACATCATCGCCAGCGGGTGCTGGACTTCTCCTACGCGGGGAAGAGATGCGATCCCAGCGGGACCGGATTGCAGGTTCTTCACCAGCACCTGACTCTTGCGGTTGACGTTGTACTTGCGTTTGCGCTTGCGCGCTTCCGGCAACCACTCGGGATCGACCTGCACAAAACCGCGCTTGATGAACCAGTGCATGGTGCGGGTGGGCAGCACAAAAATGCTGTCCAGGCCCATGCCCCGCGCGCGCTGCTCGATGCGCTTGAGGATGCGTTCGCCGCCCGGAATCGGGCTCTGGCTGTGCGGCGACACCGTGGTTGCGCCATTCTGGCTGCCATGGCCTCAGGGTAAGGGTTCAACCCGGTTTTCGTTGCGATTGACCATCAAGCCGCAGACAAAAGCTGCTGCGGCTGCAAGTACCAGTACTGGAAGAACCCGCTCCCATTGCCCTGTTGCAGCCACAAGCGCAGCCATGGCGGGTGGCCCACACAACATGCCGACGCTGGAGAGCTGCTGGACCAGGCCTTGAATCGTTGCCACCTGGCTGGGTGAACGCGCATAGGCCTGCGGGGCTGTCATCGCGGCAGCCGGGATCAGGGAACCAAAAAACGACAAGGCGAGACAGCTCGCGTAGCGCAATCCATCGGGCGCCCCATCCGAGAAAATGCCGACGCTGCACAGGGCGATAGCCAGGGCGCCCGCACTGATCAGCGTGCCGCGCCGCGCGTTGCGCCGTTGCAGCCATGTGCCGGCGAGATTGCCTGGCGCGTTCATGGCAATCACCAGTGCGGTGAGCGCCGCAGCAACGACGAGCGACGCAGACCGGCGTTCGACCAGGAAGGTGGGGAGCCAGATCATCACGGCCGTCCATTGGCCGGCGTAAAACATCATGGCGACCGCCGTCCACCATGCGCCCGCGTGACGCAGCCCCCCGGCGATCTCCGCAAACGTCGGCGGCGCGGCGGACGGCTGCGGGAAATGGCCTCGCAGCAGCCACAACGCCAGCGCAGACGCGCCAGTCAGTGTCGCAATGGCTAGCCACAGCGCGCGCCAGTGGGCGACGGCCAGCACCAGGGGCGCAAACAACACCACAAGCGCCATGCCGCAAGCCATGTAAACGCCCCACACACCGAGTGCCAGTTTGCGGTCCGCGGGCACGGCGGCAGCGAAAATAAGAGCTGGCGCGGCCACGGTCACCGCCAGGAAACCAGCGCCCTCCAGCACGCGTGATGCCAGGAGCCAGGCACTGCCGTCGGCCAACACACCGAGTACCGCACCGCATGCGAGAGCGCCGCAGCCCGCCAGAGTGAAGCGAAACGCGCTCAGCCGGCCCGCCAGAAGCCCGGCGACTAGGCCGCAAGCCGCACCCAGGACGCTGATGATGGAGACGACCCAACCGGCGGTGAGCCGCGACAGCCCGAACTCATGGACCAGGGAAGGCAGCGCTGGCGCGAGTTTCCCGATATAGGTAGCAGCGAGCACGCCCGTTGCCAACGCGGCGGCGACGGCGAGCCACGGCGTGCGCTCAGGCGAATGGCGCTCTTTCACGGCGCGGCCAGTTTGGCTGCGATGAGGGCCACATGGCGGCCCTGAAAACGCGCGCCATCGAGCTCGTTGGCGCTTGGCTGGCGTTGGCCGTCGCCAGCCTGGGTCGAGGCGCCGTAAGGCGTGCCGCCGGTCACCTCGTCCATGCGCATCTGGCCCTTGACGGTGTAAGGCAGGACGGATCGCGCGCCTTCGGTGACTGCCTGCGTCATTGCTGCGGTGCGGCCGTACATCGAGTTAAACAAGACAAGAATTTTGGACATGGCATCGGCTCCTGGAAACATGGAAATACAGAGCAGAAGCTTATATGCTGGACGATGATTTGAAAATATGCTTAAAATGGATGCATCGTCTCCTGTATAGGACGATGGAGAAGTAAAATGCTTGATCTCAACGATTACTACTACTTTGTCCGGGTGGTGGAGCACAAGGGTTTTGCGCCAGCCGGGCGCGCCCTCGACATGCCCAAGTCGACCTTGAGCCGGCGCATCATCGAACTCGAAACCCGTTTGGGCGTGCGCCTGATTCACCGCAGCTCACGCCGATTCGCAGTGACCGAGGCGGGCCAGGAATTTCACCAGCACGCCAGCGCGATGCTGATAGAAGCCGAAGCCGCCGAGAACGCCGTGCGCCGGCGTCTGGCCGAGCCGGGTGGAACCATCCGCTTCACCTGCTCGATCGGCATGGCGCAAACCTTGGCCCCCATGCTGTGCCGGTTTCTGGTGCTGTTTCCGAAGGTCAACCTCGTCCAGCACGCCACCAACCGCTATGTTGATCTGGTCGAAGAGGGCTTCGACGTCGGGTTGCGTGGGCACTTCAAGCCGCTCGCCGACTCCAGCCTGATCCAGCACCGGTTGGCCCGAACCCCGTGGTATCTGTTTGCCGGTCCGGCTTACCTGGCGCGCGCGGGCGCGCCGCAAACCGTGGCTGAACTTGCCGCACACCCGGGCCTGGCGCTGGGAACGCGCGACGAAGAAAGCCGCTGGATGCTGCGCGATGCCGACGGACTGGAGGCCACGGCAGCTTTTGTTCCCCGCATGCGCAGCGACGATCTGGAAACACTCAAACAGGCGGCGGTGGCAGGCACCGGGATCGTGGCGGTCCCGCCCTACCTGTGCAGAAGCGAGATTGATCAGGGCACGCTGGTGCGGGTCCTGCCGCAATGGTCGGCCCGCGCGGACGCCGAAGTGACCTTGCTCACCCCATCGCGGCGCGGCCAGTTGCCCTCGGTTCGCGCGTTTATCGACTTTCTGGTCGCCGAGTTTCCGCTGCTGGTCAGCGGCAGCTGAATCAGGTGGGCGGGCTCACCCCAATTTTTTCACCAGCACCTGGCTTTTGCGATTGATGTTGTACTTGCGTTTGCGCGCTTCCGGCAGCCACTCGGGATCGACCTGCACAAAACCGCGCTTGATGAACCAGTGCATGGTGCGGGTGGTCAGCACAAAAATGCTGTCCAGCCCGGCCAGCTTGGCGCGCTGCTCGATGCGCTTGAGAATGCGTTCGCCGTCGCCCTGGCTTTGGCTTTGCGGCGATACCGTGAGCGCCGCCATTTCGGCGGTTTTGGCTTCCGGGTAGGGATACAGCGCGGCGCAGCCGAAGATGACGCCGTCATGTTCGATCACGGTGTAGAGGTCGGCGTCGCGTTCGATCTCGGTGCGGTCGCGCTTGACCAGCGTGCCGTCTTTCTCGAACGGCTCGATCAGCTGCAAAATGCCGCCCACGTCGTCGGCGGTGGCTTCGCGCAGGCTCTCGAGTTTTTCGTCGATGACCATGGTGCCTATGCCGTCGTGCACGTAGATTTCGAGCAGCAGCGCACCGTCCACCGCGAACGGCAGGATGTGGCTGCGCTCGACGCCGGCCTTGCAGGCCTTGGCGCAGTGCTGCAGGTAAAACGC
>JAUSDK010000025.1 GCA_030650875.1 Polaromonas sp. | reverse complement strand
TGGGCGGTGTCCAGCACCAGGCAGCGGCTGCCGCTGCGGGCTTCGAAGTCGTGGCGTACTCCGGGAGCAATCACGCATCCCTGGCCCGTGCCAAAACGCTGGCCGCGGCCCTGGACTTCAAGCTCCAGCACACCTTCCAGGCCGAGCAGCACCTGGAAGTGCGCATGCGCATGGCTGCCCGGCGAGGCGCCGTACTGGCGCAGCGACAGCGAGCCCTGCGGCGCGGTCATGATGTCAGAGGGTATCGGCCACGCCCGCGGCGTGGGCCTGCTGGTCGGCGTGGTAGCTCGAGCGCACCATGGCGCCGACCGCGGCGTGGGTGAAGCCCATCTTGTAGGCCTCGGCTTCGAACATCTTGAAGGTGTCAGGGTGCACATAGCGGCGCACCGGCAGGTGGCTGGTGGAAGGCGCCAGGTACTGGCCGATCGTCAGCATGTCGATGCCGTGGTCGCGCATGTCCTGCATGACCTGCAAAATTTCCTCGTCGGTCTCGCCCAGGCCGACCATGATGCCGCTTTTGGTCGGCACGTTCGGGTGCAGCGCTTTGAATTTCTTCAGCAGGTTCAGGCTGAACTGGTAGTCGCTGCCGGGGCGCGCTTCCTTGTACAGGCGCGGCGCGGTTTCCAGGTTGTGGTTCATCACGTCGGGCGGCGCGGCTTTCAAGATCTCCAGCGCGCGGTCGTCGCGGCCGCGGAAGTCGGGCACCAGCACTTCGATTTGCGTGCTGGGCGACAGTTCGCGGATGCGGGCGATGCAGTCGACAAAATGCTGGGCGCCACCGTCGCGCAGGTCGTCGCGGTCGACGCTGGTGATCACCCCGTACTTGAGCTTGAGCGCGGCAATGGTTCTGGCCAGGTTTTCGGGCTCGTTCACGTCCAGCGGGTCAGGGCGGCCATGGCCCACGTCGCAAAACGGGCAGCGCCGCGTGCATTTGTCGCCCATGATCATGAAGGTCGCCGTGCCTTTGCCAAAGCATTCGCCAATGTTGGGGCAACTGGCTTCCTCGCACACCGTGACCAGCTTGTTCTGGCGCAGGATGTCCTTGATCTCGTAAAAACGCGTGGTCGGGCTGCCCGCCTTGACGCGAATCCAGTCGGGCTTTTTGAGCACCTCGGCGCGCTCGACCTTGACCGGAATGCGCGACAGCTTGGCGGCGGCCTTCTGCTTGGCCAGCGGGTTGTAGTCCGCCACACTTTGAACTTCACGGACAACAGGATTGGCGGCGGGGATGGCGGGGGCTTCTGGGGTGGTCATGGTGTGTGGGGTGTGCTTGGTGTTCTGTCGGGTTCAGGCGGCCAGGTGGGTCACGAGCTTTTGGCTCAGTACGCCCGCCGCCTCCTGCCAGCTGGCCGAAACACCGATTGTAGAAAGGTCTGTGGTTTGCAGTCCGGCATAGCCGCAGGGGTTGATGCGCGAGAAGGGTTCCAGGTCCATCGCCACGTTGAGCGCGACGCCGTGGTAGGTGCAGTGGCGGCTGACCTTGATGCCCAGCGCTGCGATTTTTCCCAGGCCGCGAAACGGGTCGGACGGCGCCACCGGGCCGGTCAGCGCAGCGTGTGAAAACGGATCGTCCAGCCGCACGTAAATGCCCGGTGCGCCCGCCACGCGGTGGCCCGTCACACCAAAATGCGCCAGCGTGCGGATCACGGATTCCTCGATACGGTAGACATATTCCTTGATGAAATAGCCGGCCCGTTTGAGGTCGATCAGCGGGTAGGCCACCACTTGGCCGGGGCCATGAAACGTCACCTGGCCGCCCCGGTTGGTGTGCACCACCGGAATCTCGCCAGGGTTCAGGATGTGGTCGATTTTCCCGGCCAGCCCTTGGGTGTAGACCGCACGATGCTCGCAAATCCATAGCAAATCGGGCGTGGTTTCATCGCGCGCAGCGGTGAAGTCCTGCATCGCCTCATAGGTGGGCAGGTAGTCGACCTGGCCGAGTTGGTGCACATGGGTCTGCATGAACAGCATCGGGCTCAGCGTCTCACAGCACCACTTTGACCATCGGGTGCGTGGACAGCGTGCGGTAGAGCTCGTCGAGCTGCTCGCGGCTGGTGGCGGTGACGGTGATGGTCACGCCCAGGTACTTGCCGCCCTTGCTTTCGCGCAGTTCGATGGTGGAGGCGTCAAAGGCCGGGTCGAACTGATGGGCGATGACGGTGATCGCGTGAACATAGCCTTCGGCCTTGAGGCCCATCACCTTGATCGGGAACTGCGACGGGTATTCAATCAGCGATTCCGGTGGTGCTGGGGCGGGCGTCGTTTGGGGGGTGTTTTTAGAGGAGGACGTCATGGTGAGGATTCCTGGTTGACATGCGGGGAGGGCGATGGCGGGCGTGTGGGAGCCTAGCGGTTGCGGCGCTTGAGCCAGATACGCACGCGCCAGGCGAGTTTGGCGATGACGTAGCCGGCGGCCGCACCGCCCACCGCGAAAATGCCCATGCCCAAAATAGTAGGGGCCCCCACCGACGCCAGCCAGGCGAGAACGCCAGCGCCTTCGGCCAGGGGGGCTGGCGGCGGCGCGACCATCACCAGGCTGCCGACCCGGTAGGCCAGCCAAAGCCAGAAACCGATGGTGAACGGGTTGGTGATCAGTGTCAGGCCTGCGGCCACGGCGATGTTGCCGCGCCACCAGACACAAAAAACGACCGCCGCCAGAATCTGCGCCACCGGCAGCGCGAAAGCCCAGAAAATTCCGATCGCCACGCCGCGCGCCACGGCTTCATGCTGCAGGCGCCATAACTGCGGGTCCAGCAGCCGGTGGGCGACCGGCTTGAGCCAGGGGTGGGCCACCAGCACTTCCCGCGTGGGCAGCGACGCTCTGAGGCGATCTTCCCAATGCGAACTCTTTCGAACCGCCTTTTTAGAGGTGCTCATAAACGGGGGCTTGCGGGCAGGAAATGGGTGGCGCCATGGGTCATCGCAGCGAACGGGTCACGCGTCAGGCCAGAAAAATGACGGCGCCAATAGCCAGTGCACCCAGTACCAGGTTAAGAAGGGCCAAAGATACGATTTGCCCGGCACGGCGGCCGCCTTCCGGCCAGTTTGAGGCGCTCACCGCCTGTTTGAGGCGGCGGAATGGACCAAAATAAAGATGGCCGAACAGCGCAAACATCAACAGGCCAATGCCCAGCATCAGGTGCCAGCCAACAGGCGCGCCCTTCATTCCAACGCTCAGCAGCATGGGCACGCCGGTCAGCAGTAGCAGCCCGATGCTCAGCCACACCAACACGAAAAACCGGCTCAGCACTTGCGCCATTAGCGGCAGTCGTTGCGGTGGTGACAATAGCGCTGCCGCCGCAGGGCGCAAGGCAATCAACACAAAACTGACCCCGCCCAGCCAGACAATTGCAGCGAGCAGGTGCAGGAAATTCATCAGGGCGTACATGAGCGGGTCTTTCATCGAAGGGGGTTAGGGCGAGGGGGCCCATCAGCAGGAGGCGGTGTGACGGGTGTCGCGGCGTGCGGAAAGGCATTTTTTCGGTGCGGCATACTTCGCACGGCACGATTGTGGCTTACTCGCCGGGCGCACCCGCATGGGGACTTCAATCACGAGAAATAAAAATGGCGCGCGCAGGGGCTATCCAAGCACGGGGGTTTCTACGTATAATCAAAGGCTTTGCTAATAAGCGCCTCGTAACCTTGGTGTAATTTGTGCCTGTCAAAATAACAAATTCGCTCATCGCACCTGACGCTCAAGATGCGGCTGTCCACTGGACAGAAGTTGCAGATGAGGCTGCAGATGAAGGGTTCAAGCCCTTGACGCACGAAGAGGCGCAAAAGATTCGCGCGCTGAATCCTGCTGTCTCGGTCTGGATGGTGTTGGCGGGGCAGACCGTCGTGGGGTTGTTGGTGGCTTTGCTGGCCTGGTGGCTGACGGGCCAGTCCCGGATGGGCTGGTCGGCCGCTTATGGGGCTTTGGCGGTGGTGATTCCCGCTGCGCTGTTTGCCCGAGGGTTGTCGCGCCAGAAGTCGGTGGCGCATGGAAATGCTGCACTGCTGGGATTTTTTGTGTGGGAGATGGTCAAGATCGCCTTGACGGTGGCAATGTTGCTTGCCGCGCCAAGGCTGATCGCGGATTTGAGTTGGCTGGCTTTGCTGGCTGGGTTTGTGGTGACGATGAAGGTGTATTGGGTGGCCATGTGGCTGCGCTTGGCACCGGCGAAGTCGCCCAAAAATATTTAAAGAATTGATGGACTGCTGACCTATGGCTGCTGCTGAAAACGCTGGAACAAACGCCCCGACGGCCGGGGAGTACATCCGTCACCACTTGCATCATCTGCAAAAAGACTTCTCCTTTCAGAACGTCGAGCAGCATGGCATTGTTGACTTCAGTCTGTTTAATCTGGACTCGGTGTTTTACTCCATCTTGCTGGGTGTGATCGGGTCCTTCTTGCTGTGGCGTGCTGCGCGCAAGGCAACCTCCGGTGTGCCGGGCCGCTTTCAGGCTGCTGTCGAAATTCTGGCCGAGATGGTTGAAAACCAGGCCAAGGGTGTTGTGCACAATGCCAAGAGCCGCAAGCTGGTGTCGCCTTTGGCCCTTTCCGTGTTTGTCTGGATTTTCCTGATGAACGCCATGGATATGCTGCCTGTGGATGCGATTCCCGCGCTGTGGCATGGTGCCGGTCCTGCGCTGGGCTACATGGATTACATGCGCGTTGTGCCAACGGCTGACTTGTCCACTACATTGGGTCTTTCCTTTAGCGTGCTGATTGTTTGTCTGGTGTACAACATCAAGATCAAAGGCATTGGCGGCTGGGCACACGAGCTTGTGGCAGCGCCTTTCGGCGACAAATGGTTTCTGTATCCGATCAATTTCTTGATGCAGATGATTGAATTTACCGCCAAGACCGTTTCGCACGGCATGCGGTTGTTCGGCAACATGTTTGCCGGTGAATTGGTTTTCATGCTGATCGCCCTGATGGGCGGCGTATGGGCCTGGCAGTTCAACCCCCTCACGGGTGGTTTCTGGCTAGGATTTGGGCATGTTGTCGCCGGAACCGTGTGGAGTATTTTCCACATCCTGGTGATCACGCTGCAAGCCTTCATCTTCATGATGTTGACGTTGATTTACGTGGGGCAGGCCCACGACTCACACTAATCTTTCTTTTTTCTTCGCTTCTCTTCTCACTTTTAAGGATAAATCATGGAAAACGTTCTCGGCTTCGTCGCGCTGGCTTGTGGTCTGATCGTCGGTCTCGGCGCTATTGGTGCCTCTATCGGTATCGCCCTGATGGGTGGCAAATTCCTCGAAGCTTCGGCTCGCCAGCCTGAACTCATGAACGAACTGCAAACCAAAATGTTCATTTTGGCCGGTCTGATCGATGCTGCTTTCCTGATCGGTGTGGCTATTGCCCTGTTGTTCGCATTTGCCAACCCCTTCGTCCTGTAATTCCCCGGCACCCCTGTCACGTTGGATAAGGAATAAGCCGTGAACATTAACGCAACCCTGTTCCTGCAGGCTGTCGTTTTTGCGATCCTGGTGTGGTTCACGATGAAGTTCGTGTGGCCCCCGATCACAAAAGCGCTGGACGAGCGGGCACAGAAAATCGCTGACGGCCTAGCCGCTGCCGACAAAGCCAAGAGCGAACTCGCCACTGCCAACAAGCGTGTCGAGGCCGAACTGTCTACGTCGCGCAACGAGACCGCCGTACGCCTGGCCGACGCTGAGCGTCGTGGTCAGGCCATCGTGGAAGAGGCCAAGGCCAAAGCCACGGAAGAAGCCAGCAAGATCATTGCTGCAGCGCAGGTCGAAGCAGGTCAACAAACGGTCAAGGCCCGCGAGGCGCTGCGTGAGCAGGTCGCTTTGCTGGCTGTCAAGGGTGCCGAGCAGATTCTCCGCAAGGAAGTCAATGCCGGTGTTCATGCTGACCTGTTGGCCCGTCTGAAAACCGAGCTGTAAGCGCACGTTAGAGAAAACTATGGCCGAACTTGCAACCATTGCCCGCCCTTACGCGGAAGCGCTGTTCAAGGCGCAGGGCTCCGATCTCGCTGCTACTTCAGTCTGGCTCGATGAGCTGGCTGCTGTCGCAGAAGATCCGCAACTGCTCCAACTCGCCGAGAATCCCAAGGTCGAGACGGCACAGGTGTTTGACGTGATGACCGGCGTGGTGAAAGCCAGCTTGCCGGATGCCGCCAGGAATTTCTTGCGGCTCCTGATCGAGAACGCCCGCCTGCCTGCACTGCCCGAGATCGCCAACCAGTTTCGTTCACTCAAGAACGCGGCAAGCGGCTCCAGCGATGCAGTTGTTTACAGCGCTTTTGCGCTGGATGCGCAGGCGCTCGCCGATGTCGCCGCCACGCTGGAAAAGCGTTTTGGGCGCAAGCTCAGCGTCAAGGTCGAGATCGATCAGTCGTTGATTGGCGGGATTCGCGCGGTCGTGGGTGACGAGGTGCTGGACACCTCGGTGAAAGCCCGTTTAGAGCAAATGAAAGTGGCGCTGATTTCTTGAACTGGCGCTCAGGCGCAGTCCCCAGGTTTTTAGCCAACAACATAGAAAGAAGGAAAGAGTCATGCAACTCAATCCCGCAGAAATTTCTGAATTGATCAAGAGCCGTATCGAAGGCTTGACCGTCAGTGCCGACATCCGTAACCAGGGCACCGTGGTGTCCGTGGCCGACGGTATCGTCCGCATCCACGGCTTGTCCGATGTGATGCAGGGCGAAATGCTCGAATTCCCGGCAACCGCTGATGGCACGCCAACCTATGGTCTGGCGCTGAATCTTGAGCGCGACTCCGTCGGCTCCGTGATTCTGGGCGAGTACGAACACATCGCTGAAGGCGACACCGTCAAATGCACGGGCCGTATTCTGGAAGTCCCGGTCGGCCCCGAGCTGCTGGGTCGCGTGGTCAATGCGCTGGGCCAGCCGATCGACGGCAAAGGTCCCATCAACGCCAAGTTGACCGACGTGATTGAAAAGGTTGCGCCTGGTGTGATCGCCCGTAAATCGGTCGACCAGCCCCTGCAGACCGGCATGAAGTCCATCGACTCCATGGTGCCTGTTGGCCGTGGCCAGCGCGAGCTGATCATTGGCGACCGCCAGACTGGCAAGACCGCTGTGGCCATCGACGCCATCATCAACCAAAAGGGCACCGGCGTTTCTTGCGTCTATGTCGCGATTGGCCAGAAGGCGTCTTCGATCAAGAACGTGGTGCGCTCGCTGGAGCAAGCCGGCGCCATGGAATACACCATTGTGGTGGCCGCTTCGGCTTCCGAGTCGGCCGCCATGCAATACGTGAGTGCCTACTCCGGTTGCACCATGGGCGAGTACTTCCGCGATCGCGGCCAGGACGCGCTGATTGTGTATGACGATTTGTCCAAGCAGGCCGTGGCCTACCGCCAGGTATCGCTGTTGCTGCGCCGCCCACCAGGCCGCGAAGCCTATCCCGGCGACGTGTTCTATCTCCACAGCCGTCTGCTGGAGCGTGCAGCGCGCGTGAACGAGAAGTATGTTGAAGATTTCACCAAAGGTGAAGTCAAGGGAAAAACCGGTTCGCTGACGGCGCTGCCGATCATTGAAACGCAAGCCGGCGACGTGTCCGCTTTCGTGCCTACCAACGTGATCTCGATCACCGACGGCCAGATTTTCCTGGAAACCAGCCTGTTCAACGCCGGTATCCGTCCTGCGATCAACGCCGGTATTTCCGTGTCGCGTGTGGGTGGTGCGGCTCAGACCAAGCTGATCAAGAACCTGTCTGGCGGTATCCGTACCGACTTGGCCCAGTACCGTGAACTGGCTGCTTTTGCGCAGTTTGCTTCCGACCTGGACGAAGCCACCCGCAAGCAGCTGGACCGCGGTGCCCGCGTGACCGAGTTGCTCAAGCAGGCGCAGTACTCGCCCCTGTCCATCTCGACCATGGGCGCCACGTTGTTCGCAGTGAACAAAGGCTTCATGGACGATGTGGAAGTCAAGAAAGTGCTGGCTTTTGAGCACGGGCTGCACGCCTGGCTCAAGGACAAGCATGCGCCCTTGATGGCCAAACTTGAAGCCAACAAAGCCATGGACAAGGACGCTGAAGCGGAACTGACCACGGCAGTGGCGGCGTTCAAGAAGTCGTTTGCCTGAGCTCGCCTGACTTCACAAAGTCAAGGCAAGCTTTCTAGAAACCATTAGGAATCCACATGGCAGCAGGCAAGGAAATACGCGGCAAGATCAAATCGGTGGAAAACACCCGCAAGATCACCAAAGCCATGGAAATGGTGGCGGCCTCCAAAATGCGCAAGGCGCAGGAACGGATGCGCGCTGCCCGTCCTTACAGCGACAAGATTCGCAACATCACGGCCAACCTGAGTCAGGCCAATCCCGAATACACCCACGTGTTCATGGAGTCCAACGACGCCAAGACGACCGGGTTTATCGTGGTGACGACTGACAAGGGTCTGTGCGGCGGTTTGAATACCAACGTTCTTCGTGCCGTGACCGCCAAGCTCAAGGACCTGCAGGCGGCAGGGCTTGACGCGCAGGCCGTGGCCATTGGCAACAAGGGCCTGAGCTTCATGAATCGCGTGGGCGTCAAGGTGGTCTCTCATGTCACGCAACTCGGTGACAAGCCGCATCTTGAGAAGCTGATTGGTCCCGTCAAGGTGCTGCTCGACGCGTACAGCGAAGGCAAGGTCAAGGCGGTTTACCTGTGCTACACCAAGTTCATCAATACGATGAAGCAGGAATCGGTGATCGAGCAGCTGCTGCCGTTGACGGCGGACCGCCTGCAGGCCGACAAAGAACAGCACGGCTGGGACTACCTTTATGAGCCGGACCCGCAGTCCGTGATTGACGATCTGTTGGTGCGCTACGTGGAAGCGCTGGTGCTGCAGGCCGTGGCTGAGAACATGGCGTCCGAGCAATCGGCCCGTATGGTGGCCATGAAGTCTGCAACCGACAACGCTGGCAGCGTGATTGGTGAACTCAAATTGATTTACAACAAAACGCGTCAAGCGGCGATCACGAAAGAACTTTCGGAAATCGTTGCCGGTGCCGCAGCGGTTTAAACCGCGATTTCCAAGATTTAAAGAACAGAAAAGGATCCAATCATGGCTCAGGTTCAAGGCAAGATTGTTCAGTGTATTGGTGCGGTGGTTGACGTGGAGTTTGCGCGCAACCAGATGCCAAAGATTTATGACGCGCTCAAGATGGAAGGCTCATCGTTGACGCTGGAAGTCCAGCAGCAGCTGGGTGACGGCATTGTGCGTACCATTGCACTGGGCACGTCAGACGGCATGCGCCGCGGCAACATGGTGTACAACACCGGTGCACCGATTACGGTTCCCGTGGGAAAAGCCACGCTGGGTCGCATCATGGACGTGCTGGGCGCGCCGATTGACGAGCGTGGCCCGGTCAGCCAGGAACTCACCGCTTCGATTCACCGCAAGGCGCCAGCCTATGACGAATTGAGCCCGTCCCAGGAACTGCTGGAAACCGGCATCAAGGTGATTGACCTGATTTGCCCGTTCGCCAAGGGCGGCAAAGTGGGTCTGTTCGGTGGTGCCGGTGTGGGCAAGACCGTGAACATGATGGAGTTGATCAACAACATCGCCAAGGCGCACTCGGGTCTGTCCGTGTTTGCCGGCGTGGGCGAGCGTACCCGCGAAGGCAACGACTTTTACCACGAGATGGCCGATTCCGGCGTGGTGAACCTCGAGAACCTCGGTGAATCCAAAGTAGCCATGGTCTACGGCCAGATGAACGAGCCTCCAGGCAACCGTTTGCGCGTGGCGCTGACCGGCCTGACAATCGCCGAGTCTTTCCGTGACGAAGGCCGCGACGTGCTGTTCTTTGTGGACAACATCTACCGCTACACGCTGGCCGGTACCGAAGTGTCCGCGCTGCTGGGCCGTATGCCTTCCGCCGTGGGCTACCAGCCTACGCTGGCCGAAGAGATGGGCCGCTTGCAAGAGCGTATTACGTCGACCAAAGTCGGCTCGATCACGTCCATCCAGGCCGTTTACGTACCTGCCGATGACTTGACCGACCCATCGCCTGCCACGACCTTCGCCCACCTGGATTCCACCGTGGTGTTGTCGCGTGACATCGCTTCGCTGGGTATCTACCCCGCTGTCGATCCACTGGATTCGACCAGCCGCCAGCTGGACCCTAACGTGGTTGGTGAAGACCACTACGCCACTGCTCGCGCAGTGCAGGGAACGCTGCAGCGCTACAAGGAATTGCGCGACATTATCGCGATTCTGGGTATGGACGAGTTGGCGCCTGAAGACAAGCTGGCCGTGGCCCGCGCGCGTAAAATCCAGCGTTTCCTGTCGCAGCCGTTCCATGTGGCTGAAGTGTTCACCGGCTCGCCCGGAAAGTACGTCAGCCTGGCCGAAACCATTCGCGGCTTCAAGATGATTGTTGCTGGCGAGTGCGACCACCTGCCAGAGCAGGCCTTCTACATGGTCGGTACCATCGACGAAGCTTTCGAAAAAGCCAAAAAGATGTAAGTAAAGCCGGTGCTTGACCAAGCTGCCTGATGGTTTGTCAAGCACCAACTTTCTTCTCATCTTTTTAATTGGAGTACGTATGAATACCATCCACGTCGATGTTGTCAGCGCAGAAGAGTCCATCTTCTCCGGTGAAGCCCGGTTTGTGGCTTTGCCAGGCGAAGCGGGCGAGTTGGGTATCTACCCGCGCCACACGCCGCTGATCACCCGCATCCGGCCGGGTGCCGTGCGCATTGAAAAAGCGGATGGCACCGAAGAGTTTGTATTTGTCGCCGGTGGCCTGCTCGAAGTGCAGCCCCATTGCGTGACGGTATTGAGCGATACCGCCATTCGCGGCAAGGACCTGGACGAAGCCAAAGCCACGGCTGCCAAAGCGGCTGCTGAAGAGGCGCTGAAAAATGCCAAGACCGATATTGATATCGCCCTGGCGCAATCCGAACTGCTGGTGATGGCCGCTCAGATCGCTGCGCTGCGCAAGTATCGTCAGAAAAAATAGCATTCAGGTTGGCGGTGTTGACCGGTTCAAGCGGACCGGCGGCCCGGACTTCCCATCAAAAAAGCCTCTGCCTGAACGCAGGGGCTTTTTTCATGGGCGTGTGTCGGGGCTGGAGCGAACCGAATCACTTCCCCGGTCGGCGGGCTACTGCAGTAAGGGCGTGTCGGGCAGTTCGTTGGAAGGTGGCGATGACGTTGTTTGTAAACTGTCCAGCGCAAAGTGCGCCACCAGCACCGCAGAGGTTTCCTCCAGGGCCTGCGTCAGCCCGTCCTCATAGCGTTTGTCCTGAAACGCCTGGGTCATATGGGTCACGATCTCCCGCCATTGCGCCGGGTCAGCATGCCGCGCCAGACCACGGTCTGCAACGATTTCGATCGCATGCTCGGCCAGCAGGAGATAAATTAGCACGCCATTGTTCTGCTCGGTGTCCCAGACCCGAAGCTTGCTGAACATCGCCAGAGCCCGCTGCCGTGTGAGGTCGGCAATCGTGGTCTGCGCGCTGAGTCGCCACAGGTAGCTGAGGGGCAGCGACGATTCCACGCAAATGCGTATCTCGCCGCTGTGGCGCCGCTCGCTGGCTGCTACGCGCTGGGTCAGTCGTTCCAGCAGATCGGGCGGAACGGCACGCCGGGTATCGGAGGCATCCAGCCACAAATGCCTGGCAAGCAGCTTCAGCTTTTTGATCATAGATTTACCAGCGACCGGAAGCGCCGCCGCCCCCGAAGTCTCCGCCGCCACCGCTGCTAAATCCGCCGCCGCTACCACCACCCCATGAGCCGCCGCGACCGTGCCCACCGCCAATGCCGCCCCAGCCTGAAGACCTGCCGCCACTGCCGAGCGCCCCCAGGCTTGAAAACAGCGCAAACACGATTCCCGCCAGTGCGGCAATACCTGCGATCAGCAGGCTGCTCGTGAAAATCCAGGCCAGCAAGCCGACGGCGCCGCCGGTAATCACCGAGCCCGCCTTGCGCCCGGCCACACTTGAAATCATGCGGGCGGCCACCGGCACTGCAAAAAACAGGAACACGGCCAGGTCCATCCAGTTAAAGCCCTTGGCACTTTGGGCGCCGGCTGAGGTGGCGGCTGGCGCAGGCAGGTTTTCACCGCTGATCAGCGCGATGATCTGGTCCGCAGCGGCATCCAGTCCTCCGGCGAAATCGCCTTGCTTGAAGCGCGGCGTGAGCGCGCCGTCAATGATCTGGCGCGCCGCCAGGTCAGGGATGGCGCCTTCCAGCGCCTTGGTCGTTTCAATGCGGACCTGGCGGTCGTTTTTGGCCACGACCAGCAGCAAGCCGTCGCCGATGGCCTTGCGTCCAATTTTCCAGCTGTCGCCCACCCGCTGCGCATAAGCCGCAATGTCTTCGGGTGCCGTGGTGGGCAGCATCAGCACCACCACCTGAGCGCCGCGTGCCTGCTCAAAAGCCGTCAGCTTGGCCTCAAGCGCCTGTAGCTGGGCTGGATTCAGGGTGCCGGTCTGGTCCATGACATGGGCTGTCAAAGGCGGGACCGGCTGTACACTTTGCGCCAACGCGGCCAAGGGCCACCAGAGCGCAAGCAACAGCGTGGCCCAGCACAAAGCCATGAAGCGGGAGCGGTGGCCTGAGGTCAATGCGATTTACCGCTTATCTCTTGTTGAAGTCAACCACCGGCGGCGCGGAAATCTGCGCCTCGTTTTGTACTGTGAAGTTCGGCTTGACCGTGTAGCTGAACACCATGGCCGTCAGGTTGCTGGGAAAACTGCGCGTCAGCACGTTGTATTGCTGTACCGACTGGATGTATCGGTTGCGCGCGACCGTGATGCGGTTTTCGGTGCCTTCGAGTTGAACCCGCAAATCACTGAAGCCCTTGTTGGCCTTGAGGTCAGGGTATCGCTCGCTCACCACCATGAGCCGGCTCAGCGCACTGCCCAGCTCGCCCTGGGCCGCCTGGAACTTGTTGAACGCGGCAGGATCATTGAGCGTTTCGGGCGTGACTTGAATCGACGTCGCCTTGGCGCGCGCTTCAATGACCTTGGTCAGGGTATCTTGCTCAAACGCGGCTTCGCCCTTGACCGTTGCCACGATATTGGGCACCAGGTCCGCACGGCGCTGATACTGGTTCAGTACTTCGGACCAGGCGGACTTGGTTTGCTCGTCCAGGCGCTGGAAATCGTTGTAGCCGCAGCCTGTCAGTGTCAAACTTAATATTGCCGCCAAGGCCAAACTAAAAAAACGGGAATTCATGACAATGCCTCCTAAATGCAAGCGTTAACACTAACATAGTTAATTCTGGCAGCCTAGCCCTTGATGCGCATCACCAAGCGGCGTTTCAGCGGGCCCCACGATCAATCCGCCTGTTTTTGACTCAAACTGATAAACCTATGGCCAAACCCAAACTCCCGCCGGCCGGCAACGGCAACGCTGACGACATTGAAGCGGCTTTTTACGACGCGCTGCAAAGTGGTGACATCGACAAGCTGATGGCCTGCTGGGGCGATGAGGACGATATCGTCTGCGTGCATCCGGGGGGCGGCCGTCTGGTTGGCCCTGCCGCGATACGCAGCACCTTTGACACCATGTTTTCCAACGGCACCATTCGCGCCTTTCCTGAAAAAGTACGCAAGATCGACGCGATGGGCGCCAGTGTGCATAACGTGCTGGAGCGCATTGAAGTGCTCACGGAAGAAGGTCCCCGGCACGCCTATGTGATCGCCACCAACGTGTATCACGAGACGGCCCAAGGCTGGCGCATGGTGGCTCACCATGCCAGCCCCGGCACGCCAAGCGAAATGCATGAGGTATCGGAAACGCCGCCTGTTCTTCACTGACAGGCGAAGTTTGTCATGAAGTATGCAGCGCCCTGGTGGCTTCCAGGCGGAAATTCACAGACGATCTGGGCTGCACTGCATTCCAGGCGCTACCTCGGTGAGGCGCCGATTTTTCGCCGTGAGCGTTGGGTGGCGCCCGATGATGATTTTGTTGACGTGGATTTTGCTCGGCACGCGAGCGCTGCTGCTGCGCCGTTGCTGGTGGTGTTTCATGGCCTTGAAGGTTCGTCGGCCAGCCACTATGCGGAGGCTTTTGCTGGCGTGGCCCGAAGCCGTGGCTGGGCCTGTGCCATACCGCATTTTCGCGGCTGCTCGGGCGAACTCAATCGCGCGCCGCGCGCCTACCACTCGGGCGATTTCCAGGAGATCGACTGGATTTTGCGGCGTTTCAGGCGCCAACATGCGGGGCCAGTGATGGCGGTAGGGGTCTCGCTGGGGGGCAACGCCTTGATGCGCTGGGCCGGCGAGATGGGTGCCGAGGCGGCAAGCGTCGTCACGGCTGTGGCCTCGGTCTGCTCACCGCTTGATCTGGCGGCCAGCGGCATGGCCATAGGGCGGGGGTTTAACCGGCAGGTGTACACGCGCATGTTTCTGCGCACCATGGTGCCAAAGGCTCTCCAGAAGCTGGATCAGCACCCCGGTTTGTTTGACCGGGAGGCGCTGCTGGCGGCACGCGACCTGTATGCATTCGACAACATTTTTACGGCACCGCTGCATGGCTTTGAAGATGCCGATGACTACTGGGCGCGTGCCTCGGCCAAGCCGCACCTGCCGCATGTCGCCGTGCCCGCGTTGGCCCTGAATGCGCTGAATGATCCCTTCGTTCCGGCTGGCAGCCTGCCCCAAGCGGCCGATGTCAGCCCTTTCGTGACCCTTTGGCATCCGGCGCAGGGTGGGCATGTGGGCTTTCCCTCGGCGCCCGCGGGCGGCGCCGCTTTTCCGGGCAATGTGCGCGCCATGCCTGAAGCGGTCATTGCCTTTTTCGCGGCGCAGCTTTAACCCCTGGCGCGTCACGCCGGTGGGGGCAGTGCAAAATAGCCGCCATGGATGACATTGTTCGACAAGCCATCGCGAAGTGGCCCAACGTTCCCGACTGCTACGGCTGGCTCGGGCTGGATGCGCGTGGCAACTGGTATATGCGCGACGACAGGGCGCAGGCGGCCGGCTCGTTTGCCGCCTCGTTTTCCCGGGCAGAAGCCGACGGCAACGGGGCCGGCAAGGGCTCGCTGCTCAAGCATGAAAAGCTGGTGGACTTCATCCAGCGCAATTACGAGGCCGACGCGCGCGGGCAGTGGTTTTTTCAAAATGGCCCGCAGCGCGTGTACGTCGAACTCCAGGCCACGCCGCTGATCTGGCGTGTTGATGCCGCTCCGTCTTTTGCGGTCGCATCACACGCCGGCCAGCCAGCCAGGGTGCAGCGCTGCATGGTGGATGAAGGGGGCCGGGTGTACCTGGAAACGGATATGGGCTTTGGCCTGGTCCATACCCAGGACATGACGTATGCCGCCGATGCGGTGGAGCAGGGCTTGTGGGTGCCTCAGGAGGTACTGGTGCGTGATCTGCCTGCACGGTTTGGCTATGTTCGCAGCCCGCAGGCACTACAAGAAAAATAGCGTATGTAGGCCATTAAATCCGGGTTGCTCTCATATTTGCTTGAAGTCGCCCATGAAAAAGCCGGTCACTGACCGGCTTTTTCATGGGCGACTGACGCTGCTTATTTGGCAGCGTTCACCATGTATTCAACCGCCGAGCGGATATCGGCGTCAGATGCTGTCGAACCCCCTTTGGGAGGCATCGCATTTTTGCCCTTGATGACGCTGGTGGTCAGCATGTCAAGGCCGGTTTGAATGCGGGGTGCCCAGGCTGCCTTGTCGCCAAATTTGGGCGAGCCGGCCACACCGGAGGCATGGCATGCGACGCAGGCTTGTTTGTAAAGCGCTTCGCCGGCGCCCGCTGCCGCCACGACCGGGGCCGCCGCCGCTGCCGCAACAGGTGCTGCCGGGGTGACGGCTGCCGCTGCCGGGGCCACCACGGGTTCAGCAGCAGGGCTTGCCGCCGCGTCAGCGGCGGGCGCAGGCGCTTCAGGCGCCGTAAATTTGCCGCCTGCCGCTGCGGTCAGGTACACCACGGCACGTGCGATTTCGATGTCATTGTGGTCGCCGCCACCCTGTGCGCTCATGGCATTTTTGCCTTTAAGGGCCGAATTCCAGAGTGCTTCAAACCCCGTCGCAATGCGGGGCGCCCAAGCGGCAGTGTCACCAAACTTGGGGGCACCTGCGGCGCCGGAGGCATGGCAGGCCACGCACTGGGCTTTATAGACCTCTTCGCCAGACTTGAGCGGGCGGTTGGCATCACGAATTTCAATCATGCCGATTTTCTGGATACGCTGTGCCACGGCCCGTTCAGAGTTATCGACGCCAGCGGACGGCTTGTTGGCCGAGGTCACGTAATACACCAGCCCGATGATGGCAAAAATAGGAACCACAAAAGAGAAAAAAACCGCAGCCAGCAACTGCTGTGGGGTTTTGATCGGGCCAGTGTGGGCTTCTTCGTGGGCCGTGTTGTGGTCGTTTGCGCTCATGGCATCCTCAAAAAACTAAAAATCAGTGGGCTATCGGGGGTGCTACAGCGTCTGCTCAGCAACTGCGGATTATAGCCGTGGGCCTTGTAAATCGCGAAGGCGCGCGGCTGGCTGATAGAATGGACGTCGTTGTGTGACGTAATTCGTGAACACAGCGCAAACACCTCCGGCTGCATCCCCTGCAGACCGGGGGCAAATCATTATTCAGCGTTGCGGCTGTAGCTCAGTGGATAGAGTATTGGCCTCCGAAGCCAAGGGTCGTGGGTTCGATCCCCGCCAGCCGCACCATTAAAAACGTTGTTGGGTATAGAAAGCCTGCTATCAATTTGGCGGCAGGCTTTTTGTTTGGCTAGATCATGTAAGTGCCTGTGTAAGCAAATTGCTTTTGTCGTGGCTTACGCTGTGTTGACGATTCGGGCATGTGTACCAGCATGCTCACGTAAGAGATAGGGCAGACCTCCGCCATCAATCAATTCAATGGGCTTGTCCTTGGAAAAGTTATAAGCGTCGGGGCCATATCGACTTGTGCACACTAAAATGCCTTTGTTGGCCCCCTCTTCATCATGGTTCCGTAAAGATCACGAACAGCACTCACGCCAACTGTGTCTCGATACCGCTTAGCTTGGATCACGACTTTCCCTCCAAGCACAGGCCGCGTGTCAAAGGCAACGGCATCAACGCCGCCATCGCGTGAACTCTGAGTGAGTTTTGTATCTAGGCCCATACGCGTGAAAAGGTTTGATATGAGAACTTCAAACTCGCCAGGCGTCGAGTCCATGAGGTTTGGCCGGGATTCCAAACCAGTCAAAGCATCGCCTTGGTCAATGAACCGTTTGTCAATCATGTCGAATTCAACAATTGGTTTGATCGCCTGTAGCTCATCAGGCCGACTTGATACCTGAGCGCCAAGGTTGCGCAAACAGGCAATCTTGTCAATTTTCTCCAAATTGATTTGAAGAAAATGGCTTTTGGGTGCGCGAACAGAAACCAATGGCACTCGCACCTCCCGGCCGCTTGCAGGATCATGTGTATCAACTACGCCGTTAAAGGTTATAAGGGCCAGCGCATCAGCTTGGTCAGCCTCAAAAAGCTCGTGAAGGGTGCGCAGCGTAATTGATGCGATAACATCCTGATAGAGTTGCTTGATCTCGGCAGACTTACGAGCTTTCGACTCAATAGCGTCTTTTGACTTCACGTAACGGTAGTCAACCTCTGCCGGAATTAAACTCAAATCAGGGAGGTCGTACTCGACTACTAACTCTGCAGACTCTGGCAAATACACGAGTCGAAACATCTGAAGAAATCCCTCTTCAGGATACTCAGAGCGGCTTAGCACCATATCGTTGTAGGACTCTACGGCATCCCTTTCTTTTGCCATGAAATCGACTTGAAAAGCGTCGATCTCTGCATTTTTACTATTTTTCTCGTCTTCATACAGAGCCTTCTTCCGCTCGTATTCATGTTTTAGATTCGCAAAAACCGAGCGTTTTTCTGCTTCGTCCTGTTTGAATTGCGCCATCGCAGTTTGATGCCGTGACTTAGCCGCGTTGAGAGCTGCGGCATGCCTCTTGTCAGCCCCAGGCAGTAGTTTGCCGAACCAGTTGGGGGCATTGATAATGTCTGTTGGTGGAGATATGCCGGGTGAGAGTTCAGCCGGTGGTTGAAATGGCTCAAACCCATCAGTAATACGTAAACTGTCAAAATCAATGCAGTCATCATGCGTAAGAGTGTGGGTCAGAATTCCCTGAAGGTCGGCTATACGGTCTTGCAGTTCCGCATTGAGGTCATCCACTTCATCTTGCTGTCCCGCAAGATATTCCGCTTTGGCTAACTTTTCTGCGGTCTTGTTGTCACGGCTCTGCTGAGCGAGAGCCATACGCTGTTGGCGCTCATGTTGCCGCGCTTGTGCCTGATACCCGTTAACTGCACGTTTTCGATCACGTTCGGCTGCTGCGGCAACCCGTACCGTTGCACGTAGTAAGCCCGCAAAACCACTTCTTCTTCCCATATAGACACTCCCCAAAATTATTTTGTCATCACAGGATACAGCCTAAATAACGCATCTTCCCCCCCCCCACACATGAAAACTATCGGTTAGCAGACCTATTGCGAGTAGAAGACTGATCTGTAGGGCAATCGTGGAAAAAGTTAAAAGTGAATGCGCCCACCTTTTCCGGAAGTGAAAATCACCTACAGGAAAAATATCCACCACAGCAGGGGTTGCTATCGAAAAGTGAGCATAAGGTGCTTTTCAGGCATTATGGGATTTGTGGTTACTCGCTCGGCGGCCTTGCTGCACCAACCGGGCTACCGGTGCTCCTAGGCTGGGGCGCTATGAAATATATAGCAGTCAACTAGTCTAAATAGGCTACGCCCCAGCGCACAGTCAGGAAACTGCGCCGAATACGTCCATTAGGGTCGGTATTTGATCAACGGACGCTTTATCAACGAACAACAACCTAACGGACAGATATGGCCACCATCTTCTATGTGCGCGTCTCCACTTCCGAGCAGACCGTCGAGCACCAGCGCACTCAAGCCGAAGCAGCAGATTTTGTTTTCGATCAGGTCGTGATTGACGAGGGCGTGAGCGGCGTGACGACGAAGCTCGCAGAACGGTCGGGCGGTCGCCGATTGTTCGATCTGCTGCGCGCCGGTGACACACTGGTGGTGCGGTGGGTGGACCGCCTGGGCCGGAACTACGAGGACGTGTCCGACAACATCCAGGCGTTCATGCGCCGAGGAGTGGTGATCAAGACGGTCATCAATGGCATGACGTTTGACGGTGCTACAAAAGACCCGATGGCTAAGGCAGTCAGGGACGCGCTGATTGGTTTCATGGCCGCGCTGTCGCAGGCGCAGGCCGAGGCCAACAAAGAAGCGCAGCGGGCCGGGATTGCCCACGTCAAGGTGAGTCCTAATCTACAGAAACCGAAAACGTATCTTGGTCGGCAACCCAGCTACACCGAAACCCAGATTTCCGAAATCGTCGCGCTGAAGGGCGAAGGCAAAGGCGTCTCTTCGGTCGCCAGGCAGCTTGGCCTGTCCCGCGCGACCATCTATCGGGTATTGAAAAGTCCCGCCGAGGCATTTGCCAGCGTAAGGGCCTGGAGTTGATCGTTGCCTGAATAGAAGCTCCCGGGAACGAGCGGTGGCGTCTGAGCGAGTCGCCGAGCCTTCGGATTTCCATTGATCGGCCTTGGTGGCGACACAGATTTATAAAAAATTAATCCTTAATTATTAAGCATTTATGGCAAAATATTTCCATTGAAAGACAAGGAGATAAAAATGAACACCCGGTCAGTAGTAAAGATTGACCCCGGCTACGTGCTTGCCAAGGCCGTGGGGCGCGCAGCCGACCTGCTCGGACTGTCGGGCGCGGCGGTCGCGCGCATCGTTGGCTTGAGCGAGCCTACTGTCTCCCGGGTTCTCAAAGGCGAGCGGATGCTTGACCCCGCCTCCAAGGAAGGAGAGTTGTCGCTGCTGCTGGTACGGGTCTATCGTTCCCTGGACCCCCTCGTGGGCACGGACGACCAAAAGCGCATTGCCTGGATGCGCGGCCACAACAAGGCGCTCGGCGGCATCCCCAGCAAACTCATCGAGCGCGCTGACGGCTTGGTCGCCACACTGAATTATCTCGATGGCATGCGGGCCCCTGCGTGAGCGAAGCCGCCTGGAGCACCAACTGGCTTGAAACCGGGGTGACGCAGATGGCCATGCGGGCTTGGCGCGGGGTTGAGGCGCAGCATGTGGTGTCCACCATGCGGCTTGTCGATACCGCACAAGAGCAGGATGTCCTGGAGCAACTGCTGGAGCTCAGCAAGCCGCCTCTGCCGCAGATGAATTCGCCTAAGCAATATTTGCTCTCCACGCCGTTTCGCTACCGACCGCAGCATCAGAGCCGCTTCCGGCGGGCCGGCACGCTCGGGGTCTGGTACGGCGCCGAAGAACTCTACGCGGCCTGTGCCGAGGTGGCCTACTGGCGCCACCGCTTCATCCTGGACAGCGTGGAGCTATTGCACACCGAACTGTTGACCGAGCACACATTCTTCCAGGCCGAGGTAAAGGGCAAGGCGGTTGACCTGATGAGCCCGCCGTGGGTCGAGGCGCGTGCAGCCTGGACCCATGGGAGCGACTATGCCCAGACGCACGCCGTGGCTGATGCTGCGAAGGACGTGGGTGCTCAATGGATTTGCTACGAGTCAGTGCGAGCGCCCGGCAAACGCTGCGCTGCGGTGCTCGATGTCGAGGCGCTTGAGATGCTTCAGGGCGTCGCGCAGCAGACCTGGCATTGCAAGGCAACACGTGAGACGGTGACGATGGTGCATCAGTCCGAGCGGTACGACTGGGCCTTCTGAGTCGCGTATCGTGACGTGGTCACTGCTACAAAATTCTGCTACATAATTACCGCTTTACCCGGCGTTGTAGTGGACGAAAGTCGTGGGTTCGATTCCCGCCAGCCGCACCATTAACAACAGCACCCTGGAACCCTTGTGTTTCCGAGTTTGAAACTCACTCCTTGCGGGTTGATGTTTGCGTTTCTGGTTGCCGCTCATTCAACGGTCATCGCCATGCCCATCCGGTGGCGAAGCATTTCGGAGTGCGCGGTGGCAGAAACGCATGGCATGGCGAACAGGCCTTGCCTATCGATAAAACGCTTCGACCTGGCCTTTCAACTTGATCAGCAGCGGATGGCCTTTGCGATCCACCGTCTTGCCTGCGGGGACCTTGACCCAGCCTTCGCTGATGCAGTACTCCTCGACATTCACAAGCTCTTTGCCATTGAGTCGAATGCCAATGTCATGTTCAAACACGGCCGCGACGTGATGGGGGCTGCGCGCGTCAACGGAGAGGTGGTCGGGCAGAGGGGGTAATGGGGTGGTTTCGTTCATGGGTCGCTATTTTCCATGATTAGGCCCTTGCCTCTACATAATGGAAAGCCCGCCATCCACCATCAGCGTGGTGCCGGTGATGAACGAGGCCTCGCTGGAGGCCAGCCACAGGATGGGCCATGCAATTTCTTCGGGTGTGGCCCAACGGCCGATCAGCGACGTGTCCTTGCGTTCGGTCTTGAGTTGTTCCACGTTCTTGCCGCCGGCCTGGGCCCGGCCGACATGAAAGTCCGTCAAGGTGGATCCCGGGCATACCGCGTTGGCGCGTACGCCGTGCTCTGCCTCCTCAAATGCCAGCGTCCGTGTCAACGCCAGTTGTCCGGCTTTTGTGGCATCGTAAAGCCCCATTCCCTTGCGGCCTGTCACCGCATAGCAAGACGACCTTCGGTGGCGCATCTGGCGCATGTGTGGACCGCCAGCATGCACATTGGCGAGGTGGCGCAACCGATGATGCGCAGGCTGTGGGAGCAGACGGGCGAAACCGTGGCTTTGTTCATCCCGCGGGGGGAGTACTGAATTTGCGTGGCAGAGATACCCAGCGCCCAGCCCTTGAGTTTCAGGCGTGGCGTGGGCTACCGCGAGAAAGTGATGGTCGGCGCCAGCGGCAGGGCGATTTTGGCCAATATGCCTGATGCGTCGCGCTATCTTGTGGCCCATGACGCGAGCGCTCCAGGGGCAGATGCTGGCTATGAGAAGGCACTGGGGCGAATCCGCGAACGTGGCTATGCGGTCAGCCGGGACGAATTGCTACAGGGCGCAGTCGCCGTTGCAGCGCCATTTTTTCATGGCCGCGACCAGGTGGCGGGGTCGCTGGCCGTGTTTGGACCCCGTGCCAGGCTGCACAGCACCCAGGTCGAAGCTTACGGTGCCCTGCTGGTTGATGAGGCCCGGCAGCTATCCCGTGCACTGGGAAAAACCTGAAAGGCGACCTATCCGCTGCCGGGCAAAAAATCGCTGTAGGCGCGGTGGACCGGGAACGTGATGCAATAGCGGTCGTCCGCCATTTTTATGCTTTGGGAGTGCGCCATGAATGCCATCAAAATCTTTTCCAGCTTTGCGCTGGCCTTGTTGCTGGCGGGGTGCGCCTCGTTCAGTGCGCTGGCGCCGGGCGCGTCGCGCGAAGAGGTCGTGGCCCGTTACGGCACGCCATCGCGCGTGCTGCCGCTAAGCGCGGGAACACGCTTGCAGTATTCGAGGCAGCCCGCCGGCCAGACCGCCGTGATGGTGGACCTGGATGCCGCTGGCCGGGTGGTTGCCGTGCGGCAGGTCCTGACCGCGCAGGAATTCTCAAAAATCGAGGTGGGCCGCTGGACGCGCGGCGATGTGGAGCGCGCGTTTGGCCCGCCGGCTTTCGTGGACCGCGTGGCGTCCTGGCCCGGCGACATCATGAACTACCGCTGGCTCGACAACTTTCAGAACATGCTTTATTGGGTTTACCTGGACGAGCGCAACGTGGTGCAGCGCACCGGCCAGGGCATTGAGTTCCCTTGGGAGATGCCCGAAAGATGAGCTGTTCATCGGGCTGCATCGGGCCTGTTTGAGGTCGCCAGGAGGCAGTGGCATTTTTGGTGTTGGTTCAATGCCCTTGGGTGCTATTGCCCTGACACCGAACGGCCAATGTCGGGCCAGCGGTGGTGCAGGTACAGCCACGCCAGCAGTCCGATGCACAGCATGCCCAGCGACACTGCCGCCAGCGCGGGCGCGGAGTGCATCACCAGTGGCGCGATCACGCCCGCCACCACGCCGTTCGCACTGGAGCCGATAAAGGCCTGCAGCGAGGACGCCATGCCGCGCCGCTCCGGGTACAAGTCAAGCACCAGCAGCGTGATGACTGGCACCATCAGCGCCCAGCCAAAGGCAAACACGGCAATCGGAAACAGGGCCCAGGACACGTGGGCGGTAAACAGCAGGTTGGCCGCCAGGTTCAGCAGCGCCGTCACCAGCATGATGACAAAGCCATGGCGGATTTGCTGCTTGGGCGCGATTTTCCCCGCCAGCCGGCCGCTCAGCCAGGCCCCCAGCATGATGCCGGAAATGGTCAGCATGAAAAACCAGAAAAACTGGGTCGGCTGCAAGGCCAGAAGATCCCCAAGGAAGGCCGGCGCCGACAGCACGTACAGGAACATGCCGTTGAAGGGCACGCCGCTGGCCAGCGCCAGCAGCAAAAAGCGCGGGCTGGAACCGAGCTGCCAGTAGCCGCGCATCAGGTGGCGCACTTCAAACGGCTGGCGGTCTTGGGGCGGCAGGGTTTCCGGTAAAAACCGGTAGTTGGTGCCCCACAGCACAAGGCCGACGGCCGTCAGAAACCAGAAAATGCTGTGCCAGCCCAGATGCACGAACAGCCAGCCGCCCACGATCGGCGCCAGCGCAGGCGCCACGCCAAAGTAGATGGTGACCTGGCTCATGACCTTCTGGGCCTGGGCCGGCGGGTACAGGTCGCGTATCACGGCCCGCGACACCACAATGCCGGCCCCGGTGGACAGACCCTGCAGCGCGCGAAAGAACACCAGGTGCTCAATGCTCTGCGACAGCGCGCAGCCCGCCGAAGCCAGCGTGAACATGGCAATGCCCCAGAGCACCACCGGACGCCGGCCAAAGCTGTCGGCCAGCGCGCCGTGAAACAGGTTCATGAACGCAAAGCCAAACAGGTAAGCCGACAGCGTTTGCTGCATTTCCACGGACGACGCCCCGAGCGACTGCGCAATGCCGGCAAAGCCCGGGAGGTAGGTGTCAATCGAAAACGGCCCCAGCATGCCCAGCACCGCCAGCAGCACGGCGAGCGCCCAGCGCGGCCCGCGCCAGAGTTGGTCGGCGTTCGGGTTCATTCTTTTTTCAGCTTCAGCGCGGTCTCATACAGCTCGTTGCGCGGCGCGCCTGTGATGTCTGCGGCCAGCTTCACCGCCGTTTTCAGCGGCAACTCGGCCAGCAGCAGTTGCAACACCCGGGTGCTGTCTTCGGCGCTTTCCTGCGGCGCTGACGCATGCAGCACCAGCGCAAACTCGCCGCGCGTGCGCTGTGGCCCGGCCGCCAGCCAGGCGGCAAAGTCTTGTGCCGGCACGGTGGCAATTTCCTCAAACTGCTTGGTCAACTCGCGCCCCACCGTGACCAGCCGGCCCTGCAGCACGCCCATGGCGCGCGCCAGCGCCTCAATGCGGTGCGGCGCCTCCAGAATCACGGTGGCGCGGGTGTCGGCGCGCAGCAGCGCGATGGCCTGGTCGCGCTCGCCCGCCTTGCTGGGCAAAAATCCGGCGAATACAAAGCCGCTGGCATGGTCCGCGCCGCCTTCGGCACGGGTCACGCCTGCGGCGCTGAGCACGGTGGTGACGCTGCTGGCGCCCGGCAGTGGCATGACCTTGAGGCCGGCGGCCCGCACGGCGGCCACCAGGCGCGCGCCCGGGTCGCTCACGGCGGGCGTGCCGGCGTCGCTGACGTAGGCTACGCGCTCGCCGCGCTGCAGCCGCTCCACGATCAGCCCGGCGGCCTCGGCTTCATTGTGCTGGTGCACGGCCAGCAAGGGCTTGGCCGCCCCGGTTTCGATGCCGTACTGGCGTAGCAGGGGCTGCGTGTGGCGTTTGTCCTCGCAGGCAATCGCGTCGACCCGCTGCAGCACATGCAGGGCGCGCAGGGTAATGTCGGCCAGGTTGCCAATCGGCGTGGCCACCACGTACAGCGTGGCTTCTGGATAATGCTGCATGCTGGCGGCAGCGCGCGCCGCATCCAGTGCCAATTCGAAAGAAGCGTTCAATGTGGTTTTCCAGAAAACAGGTGGTCAAGTCGCCGCAAGGCGGCGGGGCACAAAGCGTTGCCAGGAGCGCAGGCGATGCGCCCCAAGCGGTGCCACGGCAGATTACCACCAAGTCGCGCGGCGATGCGGCGGAGGGGGTGGCGCGTGCCTACCTGGTGCGTGCCGGGCTGCGATTTGTGGAGGCCAATTACCGCACGCCGGGCCGCGGCGGCGGGGAGATTGATCTGGTGATGCGCGCGCCCGACGGCACGCTGGTGTTTGTCGAGGTGCGCCAGCGCTCGGGCGCGTCGCACGGCGGTGCGGGGGCCAGCATCAGCGCCGCCAAGCAGCAGCGCATTATTCTGGCGGCGCGCCATTACCTGATGCGCTTTGCCAGCCCGCCGCCTTGCCGCTTTGACGTGCTGCTGGTGCAAGGGGCGCTGGGTCAGATTGAATGGCTGCCTGCGGCGTTCGATGCGTCCTGACGCACGCGGCCCATGCCGGGTCAGGACCGATAATTTGTAACCAAGCCCTGCGCGAGGCCGGTGCAAGTCACTTGCAGGGGCTGCGGTGGACCCTGACCCGCTATCATGGCGCCATGCTTGAACAACGAATCGAACAGCAATTCATCGACAGCGCCGACCTCAAATACCAGTCGGCGCAAGTCTTGTCCAAACCCATCGCCGCTGCCGTGCAGGCTATTTTGGCCAGCGTCACCAGTGGCGGCAAGGTGCTGGCCTGCGGCAACGGGGGCTCGGCGGCCGACGCCCAGCACTTCGCCGCCGAATTTGTGGGCCGCTACGAGCGCGAACGGCCCGAGCTCGGGGCGATCGCCCTGACCACGGACAGCTCCATCCTCACGGCCATTGCCAACGACTACGACTTCAGCGTGATTTTTTCCAAGCAGATCCGCGCGTTGGGCGGTGCGGGCGATGTGCTGCTGGCGCTGAGCACCAGCGGCAATTCAGCCAATGTGCTGGCGGCCGTCGAAGCCGCCCATGAGCGGGAGATGACCGTCGTGGCCCTGACCGGCCGCGGCGGCGGAAAAATGACTGCCGCCTTGCGCGAAACCGATGTGCATATTTGCGTGCCGCACGAACGAACCGCGCGCGTGCAGGAGGTGCACCTTCTCGTGCTGCACTGCATTTGCGACGGTGTGGACACCCAGTTACTTGGCGATCTGGAGACTTCCGTATGAAACATGTTGCAGTCAAACGCCTGGCCTGGTCGCTGGGCGCGGCGGTGTTGCTCTCTGGTGCCCTGAGTGCCTGCGTCCCGCTGATGGTGGGCGGCGCCGTGGCGGGGGGCTCCATGGTCGCCACCGACCGCCGCACCTCGGGGACCCAGCTGGAAGACGAGGGAATCGAGTTGCGGACCCGCAACCGGATCCGCTCGGCGGTGGGCACACGCGTGCGCGTCAGCGTGACCAGCTACAACCGCCAGGTGTTGTTGACCGGCGAGGTGCCCAGCCTGCAGGACAAGCAGTTGGTCGAGCAGGTGGTGGCGGGGGGTGAAAACGTGCTGTCGGTGGTCAACGAGCTGGCCGTGATGAACAGCCCGTCGCTGGTGGAGCAGTCATCGGACGCGCTGGTCACCGGCCGCGTCAAGGCCATGCTGATGGATGCCCGTGATCTGCATTTCAATGTCTTCAAGGTGGTGACCGAACACGGCACCACCTACCTGATGGGGCGCGTGACCGCCCGCGAGGCAGACGGCGCCACGGCCGTCGCGCGTGCAGTGCCCGGCGTTCAAAAGGTGGTGCGTCTCTTTGAAATCATCAGCGAAGACGAACTGGCGCGCATGTTTCCGAATGACGTCAGGCCGAAAGCGGCACCTGCCAGGGCCGCAGGCGGCTAACGCAACCGCTGGAGGGCCACTCGCCGGGTTGCCGGCAACGGCCCGTTGAAGACGCTGGCCGGGTCTATTTCAGTCGCTTGATCAGGCTGGACGTGTCCCAGCGCTGGCCGCCCATGGCCTGCACATCGCCATAAAACTGGTCCACCAGCGCCGTGACGGGCAAGCGGGCGCCATTGCGCTTGGCCTCATCCATCACCAGCCCCAGGTCCTTGCGCATCCAGTCCACGGCAAAGCCAAACTCAAACTGGTCGGCCACCATGGTCTTGCCTCGGTTGTCGAGCTGCCAGCTTTGGGCCGCGCCCTTGCCGATCACGTCCAGCACCTGGTTCACGTCCAGCCCGGCCTTCTGGCCAAAGGCGACGGCTTCGCTCAGCGCCTGCACCAGGCCTGCAATGCAGATCTGGTTGACCATTTTGGTGAGCTGCCCTGCGCCGCTGTCGCCCATCAGCGTGAAGGCTTTTGCAAATGCCATCCCGGCCGGCTTGACCGCCTCGAATGTGGCCGCATCGCCGCCGCACATGACCGTCAGGGCGCCGTTCTGTGCGCCCGCCTGGCCGCCAGAGACCGGCGCATCAATGAACTGCAGGCCGATGCGCCTGGCGGCTGCGCACAGTTCCCGGGCCACGTCGGCCGAAGCGGTGGTGTGGTCCACAAACACGGCGCCGGCCGCCATGCCCGCAAACGCGCCGTCCGCACCCAGCGTGACGGCACGCAGGTCGTCGTCGTTGCCGACGCAGCTAAACACGATGTCGGCACCCGCCGATGCGTCCTTCGGCGTGGCGGCCGAAGCGCCCCCGAATTCCGCGACCCAGGCTTGCGCCTTCGCGGCGCTGCGGTTGTATACCGTCACCTGGTGGCCCGCTAGCGCCAGATGGCCGGCCATGGGGTAACCCATGACGCCCAAGCCCAGAAAGGCGACTTTGCGCGGTGAGGAAGCTTCGTAGGTTTTGGGGTGGGTGCTGGACATGGCAAGTATGGGGTTGTATTGGATGCGGATGGGGGGATGGTTTTTGGCAGGTGCAGCCCGGGGCCTACACAATCGCGAAGTTTTCGGTGCCCGCTGCCAGGTCGATTGATTTGGCGCGCTGCGAATTGAGTTTGATCTGCAACCGCAGGTCGTTCACCGAGTCGGCGTTGCGCAAGGCGTCTTCATAGCTGATGTGGTTGCTTTCGAAGGCGTCAAACAGCGCCTGGTCAAAGGTCTGCATGCCCATGTTGCGGCTTTTCTTCATGATCTCCTTGATCTCAAGCACGTCGCCCTTGAAGATCAGGTCCGAAATCAGCGGCGAGTTGAGCATGATTTCAAACACGGCATGACGACCCTTGCCATTTTGCAGGGGAACCAGCCGCTGCGAAATCATGCCCCTGAGGTTGAGCGACATGTCCATGAGCAACTGGGTGCGTCGTTCTTCGGGGAAGAAGTTGATGACCCGGTCCAGCGCCTGGTTGGCACTGTTGGCATGCAGCGTAGCCAGGCACAGGTGGCCGGTTTCGGCAAATGCCAGGGCGTGCTCCATGGTTTCGCGGTCGCGGATCTCGCCCATCAAAATCACATCCGGCGCCTGGCGCAGCGTGTTTTTCAGGGCGGCTTCCCAGCTGTCGGTGTCCAGTCCCACTTCGCGCTGCGTGACGACGCAATTTTTGTGCGGATGGACAAACTCCACCGGATCTTCAATCGTGATGATGTGGCCAAACGATTGCTCGTTGCGCCAGTCCACCATGGCCGCCAGGGTGGTGGACTTGCCCGAACCGGTCGCGCCCACGAGAATCGTCAGCCCCCGCTTGGTCATTGTCACGTCCTTGAGCACCTGGGGCATGTGCATCGCGTCAATGTTCGGCAATGACGCCGGGATCACCCGTATCACCATCCCCACCTTGCCCTGCTGGATAAAGGCATTGACGCGAAAGCGCCCCGTGCCCGGTGGCGAGATCGCGAAGTTGGACTCCTTGGTGCGTTCAAACTCGGCGGCCTGCTTGTCGTTCATGATGGCGCGTGCCAGCGCCAGCGTGTGGCCGGCATTGAGCGGCTGTGACGACACCTTGGTCATCTTGCCGTCCACCTTGATCGCCGGCGGAAAGTCGCCGGTGATGAACAGGTCGCTGCCGCCGCGGCTGACCATGAGTCGCAGGAGGTCGTTGATAAATTTACTGGCCTGATCGCGTTCCATGACGTGTCCTTTGAATCTTCTGCGTGGGCAGTGCTTAGTTCTTGTTTTCCGCCAGCCGGGCACTGACCACCCGCAGGCGCAGCGACAGCTTGCGCGCCAGCAGCGCAATCAGGCCGGCCGCCAGCGCGGCGTCAGACGACATCATCTCGTCGAGCGCCTGCGCGCTCAGGATGGCGATCTCGCATTCGGTCAGCGGGCTGCAGGCTGAAAAGCGCATGCCGCTGTCCAGCAAGGACATCTCACCCAGAATGTCGCCGGGCCGCGCTTGCGCAAGGCGCAGGCGCCCGCCCCAGGGCTGCACGCGGTCTACTGCGATGCTGCCGGTCAGCAGCACGATCATGAAGTTGCCGTACTCTTCCTGCCGGATCAGGTCGCGATCGGCCTGCACCGTGGCAAAGTCAAAAAACTGCTCCAGCCGGGGCACCGCGTCAGTGGCCAGGCGCATCATGTATTTGTCCTTGGCCCACAGCGCCTGCAGCAGCTTGCTGCCCCGAGCGCTCGACAGGCGCTTGGCGCCAATCTCGTTGGCACGCGCTTCCCAGGGCACCAGCATCGATGGATCGACGCCTTGCTCTGCAAACGCCGTGGTGAACATCAGCGAGTCCTGGCGGTCTTCGTCGCCGGCGTTCGGGGTGGGGCGCTTGAGAAGTCCGAGCAGACTTTTCATGGAAATTTCCTCTCTCCTTTAAATGCGCGGCAAATCAACCGGGGAAGTTGTCAGGAATCTTGGCTTTACCGCGGGCTTCCGCAGCGGAAATCACGTTGCGCTTGACCAGGTCGGTCAGGTTTTGGTCCAGCGTCTGCATGCCGACACTGTTGCCGGTCTGGATCGACGAATACATTTGCGCGACCTTGGCTTCCCGGATCAGGTTGCGGATGGCGCTGGTGCCCAACATGATTTCATGCGCCGCCACCCGGCCCTGGCCGTCCTTGGTCTTGCACAGCGTTTGCGAGATCACGGCCTGCAGCGACTCGGACAGCATGGAGCGGATCATCTCTTTTTCTTCGGCCGGAAACACGTCAATGATCCGGTCGATGGTCTTGGCGGCGCTTGAGGTGTGCAGCGTGCCAAACACCAGGTGGCCGGTTTCGGCGGCCGTCATGGCCAGGCGAATGGTTTCCAGGTCGCGCATTTCACCCACCAAAATCGCATCCGGGTCTTCGCGCAGCGCGGATTTCAGCGCCGCAGAAAAGCTCAGCGTGTGCGGGCCGACCTCGCGCTGGTTGATCAGGCATTTCTTGGACTCGTGCACAAACTCGATCGGGTCCTCGACGGTCAGGATGTGGCCGTACTCGGTTTCGTTCAGGTAGTTGACCATGGCCGCCAGCGTGGTCGATTTGCCCGACCCCGTGGGGCCCGTCACCAGCACCATGCCGCGCGGTTTCAAGGCCAGGTCGCCGAAAATTTTTGGTGCGCCCAGTTGCTCCAGTGTCAGGATTTTGGAGGGAATGGTTCGCAGCACCGCGCCCGCGCCGCGGTTATGGTTGAAGGCATTGACCCGAAAGCGCGCCAGACCCTCGATTTCAAATGAGAAATCCACCTCCAGAAATTCTTCGTAATTCTTGCGCTGGGTGTCATTCATGATGTCGTACACCATGGCATGCACCTGCTTGTGGTCCAGCGGATCGACATTGATGCGCCGGACATCGCCATGGACACGGATCATGGGGGGCAAGCCTGCCGACAAATGCAAGTCGGACGCCTTGTTCTTGACGCTAAATGCCAGCAGCTGCGTGATGTCCATTCCGGGGTCCTTGGAGGTCGAAATTGAGTTTTAGTTTGTAACTGGGTTTACAGTTCGATTATGACCACGATTGCCCAGAATCTTCAGCTCGTCCGTGACCGCATGGCGGCCGCCTGCCAGGCCGCCGGACGCGACCCGGCCAGCGTTCGCCTGCTGGCGGTTTCCAAGACTTTTGGCGTTGATGCGGTGCGGGAGGCGGCGGCGGCCGGGCAGTACGCGTTCGGTGAAAACTACATTGCCGAGGGCGTCGACAAAATTCTGGCGCTGCGTAGCAGCCCCCCAGAAGGGCCGGCGCTGGAGTGGCACTGCATCGGCCCGGTGCAAAGCAACAAGACCCGGCTGGTCGCCGAGCACTTTGACTGGGTCCAGTCGGTCGACCGGCTCAAGATTGCCCAGCGCCTGAGCGAGCAGCGCCCGACGCATTTGCCGCCGCTGCAGCTGTGTCTGCAGGTCAACATCGATGGCGGCGCCAACAAGTCCGGCCAGGCGCCCGAAGACGTGCTGGCGCTGGCGCAAGCGGTCGCGCAGCTGCCCCGCCTGGCGCTGCGTGGCCTGATGGCGATTCCCGAGCCTGCGCCTGATTTTGTAGCTGCTTGCGCCGTGCATGAAAGGGCCAGGGCCTTGTTTGATGCCATCAATCATGCGGGCGTGCTGGCCGTGCCCATGGACACCCTGTCGCTGGGCATGACGGCCGACCTGGAGGCGGCGATTCATGCCGGCAGCACCATGGTGCGGGTTGGCACCGCCATTTTTGGTGGCAGGTAGAAGCCCCCACGCTTGTCGCTTCGCGTACTGCGCGAGGCCTTGCAGGCCGCAGCTCGCGAGACGCTTCGCCTCTGTCGCCTGTCCAAACCTGCTCAAGCAGGTTTGGAGCCGCAGGCTCCAGCCCCTCGGGGGCTGAACTTGCTTGGGGCGGCCCGGCGCTGCGTTCGCTGACTACCGCAGCGATTCTCGCCACGCCACTAAAACCCGAGCGACAGCCGGGTGGTGGATTTGACTTCTTCCATGACCGCGTAGGTGCGGGTTTCGCGCACGCCGGGCAGTTGCCACAGCACGGTGCCGGCAAATGCGCGGTAGGCGGCCATGTCGGCCATGCGGGTCTTGAGCAGGTAGTCAAAACCGCCCGCCACCATGTGGCATTCCATGATCTGCGGGTGCACCTGCACCGCCGCCTTGAAGGCTTCAAACACGTTGGCGGTGGTGCGGTCCAGCAGCACCTCGACAAACACCATCATGCCGGCGCCCAGCTTGAGCGGGTTCAGCCGCGCCTCGTAGCCCAGGATGAAGCCATCCCGCGTCAGCCGCTGCACCCGCGCCAGCACGGCGGTGGGCGACAGGGCCACGCT
>JAUSDK010000014.1 GCA_030650875.1 Polaromonas sp. | reverse complement strand
TCAATGCCCTTGGGCTTGGCAAAGCGGATCACCACCATGCTCTCGTCGGCGCTGGGCACTTCGCGGGCAATGAAGGGATTGGAGGTGTCCACCATGGGCACGCGCTGAAAGTTCACATGCGTGTGCATGAACTGGGGGCAGATGTAGTTCACGTAGTCGGGCATGCGCCGCAAAATGGTGTCGGTCACGGCCTCGGTGCTGTAGCCGCGCTGCTTTTTGTCGCGGTAGAGCTTCTGTATCCATTCCAGGTTGATGACGGGCACCACGCCCACCAGCAAATCAGGGTGCTGGGCAATGTTGATCTCGGGCGTGACCACCGCGCCGTGCAGGCCTTCGTAAAACAGCAAGTCGGTTTCCTGCGGCACGTCTTCCCAGGGGGTGAAGGTGCCCGGCTCCTGCTGGTAGGGGGCGGCCTCTTCGGGGTCGTGCAGGTATTTGCGGCGCTTGCCGCTGCCGGTGCGGGCGTAGTCACGAAACAGCGCCTCCAGTTCGGAGAACAGGTTGTTCTCGGGGCCAAAGTGGCTGAAGTTGTTGTTGCCGGCCTGCTCGGCCTCGGCCGCCTTGGTCTTCATGGCCTTGCGGTCATGGCGGTGAAAGCTGTCGCCCTCAATGATGGCGGCGTTCACCCCCTCGCGGCGAAAGATGTTTTCAAAGGTGCGGGTCACCGAGGTCGTTCCGGCGCCGGACGAGCCGGTGATGGCAATGATGGGATGGCGTTCAGACATGGGTTTGTCCCCTGGAGTTATAAATAATCATCAAATAAGCCTCCAGCCCAATGGCTGCTTGCGCTGGAAGCTATTAAAAAAGCGCGAATCAGTCCCTGAACAGGCTGCGCTCGGCAAACAGCGGCGTCTCGGAATCCATCCTGGCCGGCTCGGCGTGGTAGCGCTCGATGCGCTCCACCTCGTTTTTGGAGCCAAACACCAGGCCAATGCGCTGGTGCAGCGACGTGGGCTGCACGCCCAGCATGGGCTGGCGGCCGGTGCTGGCGCGGCCACCGGCCTGCTCCATGATGAAACCGATTGGGTTGGCCTCGTACAGCAGCCGCAGGCGGCCGGGCTTGGACGCGTCCTTGTTGTCACGCGGGTACAGGAACACGCCGCCCCGCATCAGGATGCGGTGCGCCTCGGCCACCATGGAGGCAATCCAGCGCATGTTGAAGTCCTTGCCGCGCGGCCCGGTCTTGCCGGCCAGGCATTCGTCCACATAGCGCGTGACCGGTGCTTCCCAGAAACGGCTGTTGGACGCATTGATCGCAAACTCCTGCGTTTCAGCCGGTATCTGCAAGTTGGGATGCGTGAGCATGAACTCGCCCAGATTGGGGTCCAGCGTGAAGCCGGCCACGCCGTTGCCCACGCTCAGCACCAGCATGGTGGTGGGGCCGTAAAGCGCATAGCCGGCCGCGGCCTGGCTGGCGCCGGGTTGAAAGAAGTCAGCTTCCAGCACGTCCCGGCCGCTGTCAATCACCTCTTGGGGCGCCCGCAGGATGGAAAAAATGCTGCCCACCGACACATTGACGTCAATGTTGCTGGAGCCGTCCAGCGGGTCAAACACCAGCAGGTATTTGCCGCGCGGGTTGCCCGCAGGAATCTGGCTGGGATCTTCCATTTCCTCGGACGCCATGCCGGCCAGATGCCCGCCCCACTGGTTCAGGCGCACAAAGTACTCGTTGCTCAGCACGTCAAGCTTTTTCTGCGTCTCGCCCTGCACGTTGACCGAGCCGCCGACGTCCGCATCGTGGTTGCCCAGCACCCCGCCGAGTTCGCCAAAGGCCACGGCGCGGGCAATCGCCTTGCAGGCCAGGGCCACATCAAGAATCAGCGCATTAAAGTCGCCGCTGGCATCCGGAAAGCGGCGGCGCTCCCCGATCAGGTACTGCGTCAGCGTGAAGCGTTTGGACAAGGGCATGGTGGTGTTCCTGGAAAGTTGAAAATTCTGGCGCTGGCTTGGGCAGCGGGTCAGGCGGCGCGCGCGGCGCGGCGCAGCCCGGCCATCACGTCGCGGTAGCCGCCGCCGGCGTCGGGCGCGCCAAACACGGCGCTGCCAGCCACGCAGGTGTCTGCCCCGGCGGCCACGATCTCGCCGATGTTGTCCAGCTTGACGCCGCCGTCCACTTCCAGCCAGATCGGCTGGCCGCCCGCTGCGGTGTGGGCGTCAATGCGGCGGCGCGCCTCGCGCAGCTTGGCCAGCGTGGCCGGTATGAACTTTTGCCCGCCAAAGCCCGGGTTCACGCTCATCAGCAGCACGATGTCGAGCCGGTCCATCACATGGTCCATCCAGCTCAGCGGCGTGGCCGGGTTCAGCGCCAGGCCGGCCTTGCAGCCGTGGTCGCGAATGAGCTGCAGCGTGCGGTCCACATGGCGGCTGGCCTCGGGGTGAAAGGTGATGAGGTTGGCGCCGGCCTTGGCAAACAGCGGAATCAGCGCATCGACCGGCTCGACCATCAAGTGCACGTCAATGGCGATCTTGACATGCGGGCGAATCGCCTCGCACACCAGCGGTCCTATGGTCAGGTTGGGCACGTAGTGGTTGTCCATCACGTCAAAGTGCACCAGGTCGGCGCCGGCCGCCTCGATGGCGCGAACCTCCTCACCCAGGCGGGCAAAGTCGGAGGAAAGAATGGAAGGGGCAATGCGCAAAATCGGGTTCATGACGGTCTCTCAGGCTTGGAATTTGGTGGGGTTGCGGGCGCGCGCGGCATGCCACTCGCGCAGGTCCGCCACGGTGGTGCCCTGCAAGCAGGTCAAGATGCGCAGCGCACCCGTGAAGTTGTGGTGGGCCGTGAAGCTGTTGGGCGTGACCACGGTGGCCAGGCCGGCCCCGATGGCAGCTCTCAAGCCATTGGCCGAATCCTCAAAGGCCAGGCAGGCGGCGGGGGCAAGCTTCAGGCGCTGCAGGGTTTGCAGGTAGACCTGCGGGTGCGGCTTTTTGACGGGCGCGGTGGAGGCGTCTTCAATCACCGTGAAATACTGGCGCCAGTCGGGCCCGATGGACGCGCGCAGCAGCGCCATGATGTTGACCGGCGAGGTGGTGGTGGCAATGGCCAACTGCAGCCCGGCCAGGTTGGCCGACTCAATCAGCCGCAGCACGCCGGGTCGCAGCTGCACCGCCCCGCCCTGCACGGCGCGCTCGTAGGCGGCGGTCTTGAGGGCATGCAGGCGCTCCACCGTGTCGCGCACCCCGGCGCCGTTGATGTCCTGCAGGTCAGGCTGAACCTGGCGCCAGTAGTGCAGGATGCGTTCCTTGCCGCCGGACACTTCCAGTAGCCGGGTGTACAGCGCCTCGTCCCAGACCCAGCCTTTGCCCGTTTCGGCAAACGCCTCGTTAAATGCCGCACGGTGCGCGCTTTCTGTGTCGGCCAGCGTGCCATCGACATCAAAAATAAGGGCTTGAAGGGCGGTTTCAGACATGGACTTCTTTCAACAGGGGCGGCAATGGGTTTATATATCAGTCACAGTGGATATACTTTAAGGCCTTGAACCCATAAACTCTAATCACGTTTTATTAAATACTCATCAGAAAAAACTGATTACTTGGAGCCCGGCCATGCGTCCCTACACCCTCAAGCAGATGCAGACCTTCATTGAAGTGGCGCGCCAGCGTTCGGTGTCCAAGGCGGCCGAGCGCCTGTTTGTGACGCAGCCTGCCGTGTCCATGCAGATACGCCAGCTCGAAGACGCGTTTGGCCTGCCGCTGATTGAGCCCATGGGCCGCAACATCCGGCTGACCCACGCGGGCGAGGCTTTTCTGACCTACGCCAGCGCGGCCATGAGCCAGCTCAAGGATCTGGAAGCCCTGATGGCAGAGCATGTGGGCATGAAACAAGGCCGCATTGACCTGGCCGTGGTCAGCACCGCCAAATACTTCATCCCCATGCTGCTGGTACGTTTTGGCAGGCAGTTTCCGGGCATCCATATTCAGTTGCGCATCGACAACCGCGAAAACATTTTGAGGCTGATGGCCCACAATGAGGCCGACCTGGTGGTGATGGGCCGCGCGCCCGGCACCTTGGACTGCCAGGCCACCGCCTTTGCCACCAACCCGCTGGCCATCGTGGGGCCGCCCGACCACGCACTGGTGCGCCGCAAGAATTTGCCGTTTTCAGCCCTGGGCGAACACCGCCTGGTGGTGCGTGAACAGGGTTCAGGCACCCGCGCCGCCATGGAGCGGCTGTTTGCCGAACACCAGACACCGCTGAACGTGGTGATGGAAATGCCCAGCAACGAGACCATCAAGCAAGCCGTGATGGCGGGCATGGGCCTGAGCTTTCTGTCGATGCGCACCGTGCGCCACGAGTTGGCGAGCGGCCACATTGCGCTGGTGGACATTGAAGGCATGCCCACCATGGGCAACTGGTACATCACCCACCTGAGCCACAAAAAACTCTCGCCCGCCGCCACGTCGTTCAAGGCCTTCCTGATTGAGCAGGGCGGCCCTTTGATCAACTCCTGGGCGTGAAGAGCACGGCACGCGGTGCCGCCTCAATCTGGTCAGTCGTCATCGCCGAGTTCCGGGTCCCAGCCCAGGGTGCGGGCTTTTTTAATGGCCGCATCGTAAATCCGGTGATGCCGCGCGGCCAGTTCCGTCGGCAGGCGGCTGGGCAAATTACCATACGGCTCCCAGGCTTTGGAAACGGCATCCAGCAACACCTGAAAATCAGCGGCACTGCGTCCAATAAAGGTGTCGTTTTCCGGGAGGATGTCGAACAACCAGGCATCACGGATGGTTCGACCTATCATGGTCATGCCGCCGTTTTCTTCATTGTCCAGACCGATATAGGTTTGCATGCGTAAGCTCTGTATAAAAAGTTGATGGGTCGATGATCGCAGGTTTGCGGCTTACCGCGTCAAGCCGGCATAAAGCAGCGGTAGCCTTTCCGGCAGGCGTTCCACCTTGTCCACCACCATGTAGTTTTGCGCGCCAAAAATGCGCGAAACATACTGGTCACCGCGGGGGTCCAGGCTCATGCAATAGGTACTGATGCCGCTGCGGCCGGCCTCTTCCACCGCTTTTTTGGTGTCGTGGCGCAGGTACTGCGGGTCGCGCACGTCCACGTCGGCCGGTTCGCCGTCGGTGATGACGAGCAGCAGTTTCTTGGCCGAGCGCTGGGCTTTCAATGACGCTGCGGCGTGGCGGATGGCCGCGCCCATGCGGGTGGAGAGCTGGCCACTCATGCCCGCTAGTCGGGCCTTGACCAGGTCGTCATACGGTTGGCCAAAGTCCTTGAAGCGCCAATAGTTCACATCGTGTCGGCCATCCGAGCAAAAACCATGAATGGCAAACGGGTCGCCCACTTTGCCAATGGCATCGGCCAGCAGCACGCAGGCCTGGCGCGTGAGTTCCAGTACGGTGTGCTCCTGCCCGGCGACGCGGTCGTTGGTGGAATGTGACAAATCCAGCAGCACCATCACCGAGATGTCGCGCGTCCTGCGCACGCTGCGCATCATGATGCGCGGGTCGGGTTGCTGCCCCATGCGCATATCGACCAGCGAGGCCAGCGCGGCGTTGATGTCAATGTCGTCGCCGTCTTCGAGCTTGCGGATGCGCTGCACGCCTTGCGGCTGCATGGCGTCGAGCACAAACTTCATGCGCGAGATGACGCGCTTGTGCTCGGCGGCAATGCTGTCAATCAGCGCCAGATCGCCGGTTTTGGCGCGCCGCTCCTGCACCGTGACCCAGGCCGGACGCTCCAGCTGGATCAGGTAATCCCACTCTGCGTAGTGGCTGGGCAGCACCAGCGGCTCTTTGCCCTCGGACTCGTTGTAGGACACACCCATGTCTTCATAGGGGAAGAGCTCGCTGCCCAGCACCCAGATTTCCTGCGCGTCGTCGCCGGCGTTTTCAACCTCGACTTCGTTGGCCAATTCCATCAGGTTGACGTACTTGCGCACCTGTTGGGGCTCCTGGTAACCGGCGGCAATGGACTGCCCAAAGTCAAATTCTTCGAAGGCCCAGAAGTAGCGGTTGTCGTCGCGGTACGGTGCGCTCTGTACATCGGTTCGCGGGTGGTAGGCCAGACCGATGTCCTTGAAGCTGTGCGCCAGCGTCACGCCGATGTCCCACGACCCGGTATTGTCAAACGGCTGCGCCAGCACGCCGGGCAGCGCCTGGGAAAATAGGGCGCGCCCCTGGACGATCCAGGGGTGGGTATCCTGGTAACCGGGTTCCAGCAGTGCGCGTGCCAGACGGTTGAGGTAGTCACCCGCGGTGGCTGCCTGCAGCGGCGTCACCCTGTGCAGGCTGCACCAAAGCTGGCGCAGGCCCGGAAATTTGGCACAGGCGAGCGCTTCGACCCGCGCATCCTCGATCACCCCAATCACAGCCATCTGCCAGGGATTGAGTGCCTCCGCCGAGATCGGTTGACGGGTATAGACCAGATGGGCGGCTGCATGGGCGGCAGTGGCGCGGTACAGCTCGGTGGCGCTGACCGTACCCTGCGGGCCTTCCACCGCATCAAAGGCATCGGGCAGGTGGATCAGATAGTCTTCAATATAGGGTTTGTAGCCCTCACGCGACTCAAAATCACCCGAGGTTGGGCGTATGAAAAAGTCGCGTCCCCACAGCGCCCGCAGGTACATGTTGATGCGCCGCTGCACATCTACCAGCAAGGTGCCCTTGCGCTCTTTTTGCAGTATGGCCAGCGACTCCTTGGAGTTCAGGCCGAAGTACTTGACCTGCTCCTCAAAGTTGGTGCGGTGCGCGTGCGCGCCCCAGTTGGCCCAGCGGCGCAGACCGCCGAGCGTGAGCTGGCCCAGCAACACGTCGAGCTTGTCGAGCATCGGACGCAGGCCACGCGGGGCCTGGTTGACCAGCGAACTGACGACCTGCAGGTATTGCAGAAACAGCGTGCCATCGGCCAGCCGGGTCGCCGCCGTTGGCGCGGTCGCCAGCACCAGCTCGATCACCGCGCCCGAGGTCTTGGAGGCCAGCATCAGGGCAGCCGTGACCAACTCGGCCACCACGTCCTCACCCACTTCTTTGGCGACCAGCGGCGCTGAGTCGATCCAGGCATTGACCAGGCTCGCGCCCTTGCCCAGCCCGCGCAGCGCCGAGGCGCCCTTGACGTAGTTGTCCAGCCCGCGGGCCGAGAACACGCGGGTGGCGTCCGCCCAGGTCTGCACCAGCAGCGCGCGTGATTCGGGCCCGAGTTCGTCGAGCCACTCCTGATAATCGTCAAGATGGACGGACATGGCGTCCTCCGTGTTCTATGCGGTGAACCGCGTGATCAGAAGAAGGTGGCGACGGCCGCGTCCAGGGCGTCGCGCATGTCGGGGTCATCGGTAATGGGACGCACCAACGCCACGCGGCAGGCCGCCTGCGCCGCCACACCCTTGTTGATCAAGCTGCCCGCATAAATCAGCATACGGGTCGAGATGCCTTCGTCCAGGCCGTGGCCCTTCAGGTTGCGGGCGCGCTCGGCAATCGACACCAGCTTGCTGGCCACCTCGGCCGAAACACCGGTTTCATGGGCCACGATTTCGGTCTCGATGTCGTGCGCGGGGTAGCTGAAATCGAGCGCCCCAAAGCGCTGCTTGGTGGACTGTTTCAAGTCCTTCATCAGGCTCTGGTAGCCGGGGTTGTAGGAAATGACCACCTGGAAATCGGGGTGCGCCTTGATCAGCTCGCCTTTTTTCTCCAGCGGCAATATACGGCGGTTGTCGGTCAGCGGGTGAATCACCACCGTGGTGTCTTGCCGCGCCTCGACCACTTCATCGAGGTAACAAATAGCGCCATGGCGTGCGGCCGTGGCCAGCGGCCCGTCCTGCCAGCGCGTGCCGTTGGCGTCGAGTAAAAAGCGCCCCACCAGGTCAGAGGCGGTCATGTCCTCATTGCAGGCCACGGTGATCAGCGGCTTTTGCAGCTTCCAGGCCATGTATTCCACAAAGCGCGTTTTGCCACAGCCAGTGGGGCCCTTGAGCATCATGGGCATGCGCACGGAATAGGCGGCCTCAAACAGTTCCACCTCGTCCGCCACGGGGCGGTAATAGGGCTGCGCGGTGACGCGATAGGGGTCAATGATGTCGTTCATGAAAGTCTCCACTCGAAAATGCCTTGGACTGGACCGTGCTTGTTGCTTGGGCGACCCGCAGGTTGCGCCACACCGCAAGATGCCTACAAAGGCCAGGTACATCTTGCGGTGTGGCCCCGGCATGAATCACGCCGGGGCTTGGTGGAGCGCAGTTGTTCAGACCGTCTTGCCGCGGTAAATCACCATCGACGCGTCTTGCGATTGCGTGAAGTTGTTGTAGCCAATCAAACGGATGTGATTACCCGGGTTCGACTTGTGGCAGGCATCGCATTCAGCGAGGATTTTGTCCACATCGGTTTCGCCGAACATGGGCAGCTTCCACATGTACCAGTAGGAGTCCATCAAGTATTGCGGCTCGGTATGCTCAACCGCCGGGTTCAATCCTTTGCTCACGATGTAAGCCACTTGCTTGCGGATTTCATCCTTGGTCATGGCGGGCAGATAAGAGAAGGTCTCAAATTTGCGGCTGGCCGGGTCACTCAGACGGCTCTTGTAATCCATTACTTCAGACATTTCATTTCCTTTCAGGTTTTAAAGGCCAGAGACCGGGGCAAATTCGCAAAAAAATACCCCGAAATTTCTGTTTACTTGTGCGCAACGTCGAGCTTGTCCACGGTGTCGAATTCGAACTTGATCTCTTTCCATGTTTCCATGGCAATCTTGAGTTCGGGCGAGTGCTTGGCTGCATCCATCAACACGGTTTTGCCTTCTTTCTCAACTTCCACGCCTTCGTTGCGTGCTTTGACGCAGGCTTCAACCGCCACGCGGTTTGCGGCAGCGCCAGCCGCATTACCCCAGGGGTGGCCGAGTGTGCCGCCGCCGAACTGCAGCACGGAGTCATCGCCGAAGATGTTGACCAGCGCAGGCATGTGCCACACGTGAATACCGCCTGAAGCAACAGGGATCACGCCTGGCATAGAACCCCAGTCCTGATCAAAGAAGATGCCGCGCGAGCGGTCTTCCTTGATGAACTTGTCGCGCATGATGTCGATCCAGCCCAGGGTGGCTTCACGGTCGCCTTCGAGTTTGCCCACCACGGTGCCTGAGTGCAGGTGGTCGCCGCCGGACAGGCGCAGCACCTTGGTCAACACGCGGAAGTGGATGCCGTGGTGCGGGTTGCGGTCCAGCACCGCATGCATGGCGCGGTGAATGTGCAACAACATGCCGTTGTCACGACACCAGTTAGCCAAGCCGGTGTTTGCCGTCAGGCCACCGGTGAGGTAGTCGTGCATGATGATCGGAGAGCCAATTTCCTTGGCGTATTCGGCGCGCTTGTACATTTCTTCCGGTGTCGGTGCGGTCACGTTCAGGTAGTGACCCTTGCGCTCACCGGTTTCGCGCTCGGCTTTTTCAATCGCTTCCTGCACAAAATCAAACCGCTGCTTCCAACGCATGAAGGGCTGGCTGTTGACGTTCTCGTCATCCTTGGTGAAGTCCAAACCGCCACGCAGACCTTCATAGCAAGCGCGACCGTAGTTCTTGGCCGACAGACCCAGCTTGGGCTTGATGGTGCAACCCAGCAACGGACGACCATATTTGTTCATCATGTCGCGCTCGACCTGGATGCCGTGCGGCGGGCCACCACAGGTCTTGACGTAAGCGATTGGGAAGCGAATGTCTTCCAGGCGCAGGGCGCGCAATGCTTTAAAGCCGAAAACGTTACCGACCAAAGATGTCAGTACATTAACAACGGAGCCTTCTTCAAACAGGTCAATAGGGTAAGCCACGAAAGCGTAGAAGCAGGTGTCGTCACCAGGTACGTCTTCAATGCGGTAAGCGCGGCCTTTGTAGTAGTCCAGGTCGGTCAACAAATCGGTCCAGACCGTGGTCCAGGTGCCGGTAGACGATTCGGCGGCCACGGCGGCAGCGACTTCCTCGCGGCTCACGCCCGCCTGGGGCGTGATTTTGAAGCAGGCCAAGATGTCCGTGTCGAGCGGGCTGTAGTCCGGGGTCCAGTAAGTCTGGCGGTATTCTTTCACGCCAGCGTTGTAGGCTTTTGCCATGCTGTCTCCTTGTCAGGGTGGTAAAAATCATCACATTGGTGCTCAAAGCACGCGCCAATTTGGGCTGGCTTTGCTCTGAACTGATGAGGATTGTTGCCCCGGCATAAGATATATAAAAGTAAAATGTTTAAACCATAATGATAGATTTTTATAAATCATTTACTTTTTATGCACTTACGTCATGCGACCCTGCACCAGTTGCGCATCTTTCTGGCTGTCGCCCGCCACAGCAGCTTTGCCCGGGCCGCGGAGGAGTTGCATTTGTCGCCGCCTACCCTGTCGCTACAGGTCAAACAGCTGGCGGAAACCGTTGGGCAGCCGCTGTTTGAGCAACTGGGCAAAAAGATTTTTCTCACTGCGGCCGGGCGCGCACTGGCCGATGCCTGCCAGGACATCGAGAGCCGCATGGAGCGCCTGTCGCAAGACCTGGCAGCCCTGCGCGGCGTCGAAAAAGGCAGCCTGAAGATCGCCATTTTGACCACTGTGAAATACACCGTCCCCAAGCTGCTAGGGGGATTTTGCGCTGCACACCCGGGCATCGAGGTCGCCATGTTTGTGGGTAATCGCGAAACCCTGCTGCAGCGCCTGGCCAGCAACCAGGACGACCTCTACATCATGGGTCAACCACCCGAGCAACTGGACGTGGTGAGCGAAGACTTCGCAGAAAACCCGCTGGTACTGGTGGCCCCACCAACGCACCCACTGGTAGGGCAAGCCAGCGTGGTGCCGCAACGCCTGGCGAACGAGTCCTTCATCTTGCGCGAGCCCGGTTCAGGCACACGGCTCTCCGTCGAACGGTTTTTTGCAGAGCACGGTATCACGCTCAAGAACCGGCTGGAGGTCGGAAGCAACGAGGCCATCAAACAAACGGTGGCCGGCGGCCTTGGGCTGGCGGTGCTGTCGGCCACCACCGTGGTGGCAGAGCTGGCACTCAAGGAACTGGTGCTACTGGAGGTGCAAGGTTTCCCCCTGATCCGGCACTGGTATGTGGTTTACCCAAAGGGAAAGAAACTCTCGGCGGCTGCCACCGCGTTCAAGGCCTGGTTGTTCGAGCATCGTCCCTCATCGACAGTGCCTACCTCCTGACCGTACTCAGGCGGTATCCCGACGTCCATGCATGGCGAACCGTCCAGCCCTTGTAACAGGAGCGATGGCCGGGGATGGTCATCGTGGCACAGCAGGCCCCGGGCCGCTACAAGAAGAAGAAGCGGATGACCTTCCAATGCGGACAAGGCGCTGGCGCTCGCCCGGTCGTCAGGCTGCGCATCAATATTAACGCGACAGCACGCCATGCAAAGCCACAAATGCCTGCGTCAGCTTGTGCCCGGGATCCAGGTAAATCATGGGCAGTGACTGCTCATGGGATTCGCGGATCTTGATGGACGAAGGCAGATAAGGCTGCAGCACCGGCAGGCCTTCCGCAATCAGTTCATTGACCATGCGCTGGGGCAGGTTGGCCCGGGGCTGGAACTGGTTGACCACGATGCCTTCGACCACCAGCTCGGCATTGTGGTCGGCCTGGATTTCCTGCACGTTTTCCATCAGGGTGTAGAGCGCCTTGCGTGAAAAATCATCGCAGTCAAACGGAATCAGGCAGCCGCGCGCGGCAATCAGCGCCGAGCGGGTATAAAAATTCAGCGCGGGCGGCGTGTCGATGTAAATGCGGTCGTAGTCCTCGGCCAGCAGCACCAGCGCTTCGCGCAGCTTGTAGATTTTGTGGCGCGATTCGAGCTTGGCCTGCATTTCATCGAGCGCCGGGCTGGAATGCATCAGGTCCAGGCCTGCGTGCGGCGTGGCCACGATGAATTCGCTGGGCGCCACGCTGCGCAGGCTGTAGCTGAGCGTGTGTTCAAAAAAGCCCGCCACGGTGGGCTGGCCTTCGACGGCCTGGCCGCCCATCAGATACGCGCTGGAGTTGCCCTGCGGGTCCAGGTCAATGACGAGGGTGCGCAGGCCCTGGCTGGCGCCGATGGCGGCCAGGTTGCAGGTGATGGTGGACTTGCCGACCCCGCCTTTTTGATTAAAAACGACACGCGGCATGATGAGCTTCCTTGGCTTGAGGGGCGTGAATAAATGGACGACCTGATTGTGCCCGGCCTCAATTCATCAGAAAAACCAACTCCAAAGACAATTTATCAGTAGTGTCCCAATCTCCTTCAGAAGAGAGCGAGCTGATTGGGCTCGAAATCCGGCTCTGAATTTGTTGAGGTTGGTGCAAGTAATTGATTTATTGGAATAATTTCAACCATGGACAAGCTCAGGATTTGTAGTATTTCATACTGGCTGTGATGATCAAGATGCAAACGTTTCTTCGCAATGGCAATCAACAAGCCGGTGGATAGTCCTTGCTCGAAAGATAAGTAATCAACACACACCCGCCTGATCGCACAGCACCGCAGTGCCCGCCCGGTCCACCGGGTGCGCAGGCGTCGGCACGCCAGACCAGCGCCCAAGCTGGTCGCCGGCAATCCTCTGTTTGAATCCATTACTGAACTGCTTCGCCAGCGGTGGTCACCCCAACAAATTGCAGCCCACCTGGCTAAACTGCATCCAAGCGATGCAGCCCAGCGCGCCTGGCATGAAACCATCTACAACGTCATCTACGCCCAACCCCGAGGAGAGCTGCGCAAAGAGCTCATTGCTTGTCTGCGCATGGCACGTGACAGGCGCTGGCCACACTCCAAGGGGGAAGATCGCCGGGGATAGATGGCGAACCTGTTGAACAGCCATGTTCGTCCGCCGGAAATTGAGGATCGCCAGCGCCCGGGACACTGGGAGGGCGACCTGATCAGAGGCGCACTCAACCAAAGTGCGGTGGGCATGCTGTTGGAGCGCAATACCCGGCTGCTGATACTGGTGAAGCTGCCGCACCCACATCCCGCCACGGCGGCTCACGTGCTGCAAGCTTTTACGGACAAGCTCAACGCCATCGCACCCATGCGCCAGACCTTGACTTATGACCGGGGCACGGAGATGGCCTTCCACCAGCAGCTTAATGCCAATACGGGGATTGCAGTGTATTTCTGTGACCCGCACAACCCATGGCAACGGGGCACGAATGAAAATACCAATGGCTTGATTCGCCAGTTCTTGCCCAAGGGGACGGATCTGTCTGGCTACAGCCAGGAGCAGCTTGATGCGATTGCCGACTTGATGAATGGCCGGCCCAGGAAAACGCTGGACTGCTGCACACCGCACGAGGTCTGCAGTGCCTGGCTTGCCAAGCTTGAGGACTCAGCGCAAACCATCCAATAAACTGCCGCTGTGTTGCACTTGGATTTGAGAGCGCCTTCTATCAAATTGCGCAAGCAGCTATTAATAAGTGCGCATTCACGCGAAAGACTCGCAGTCGCAGTCGCAGTCGCAGTCGCGCAGCTTTCATGCACGGCTGCACTCTAGAAGCGTTCTGAACCTGGGGTTTTACCAATTATTTACAGCACGCGCTATTCGAGTGCCCTCTCCAGAGGTCCGCGTTGTCATCCATCATTAACGGCGTGGCAACGACGCGACCCCGGATTCATCAGACCCACGCAGATCAAGCAGCGACTCAGAAAAAGCCGAAATTCAAATCGCGGGCCTCAACGCCTACTTCAGGGGTACAGCACCGACCAATGGGCGCTTTTCCAGGGTCCACTGGTGCAGCGAGCCGTCATACAGCCTGGCTGATTTATTGCCCAGGATTTCAGAAGCAACAAACCACGGCCCTGACGACAGGTGACCGCTGTTGCAGTAGGTGATGGCCGGCGCGGAGGGGTCGATGCCCTGGGCGGACATCAGCGCCTTGTAGGTGTTGGGCGCCATGAACTTGACCGATCCGCCCGAGGTATTGAGCATCAGGTCGGAACCGTACAGCTTGGCGCCTTCCAGATGGCCGTAGGCATACACATAGTCGCGTTTGCCCAGGCCATTGAATTGCCGGGCATCACGCGAGTCAATCAGCGCGGCACTCTTGTCGCTGATGGCCTTGGCGACGTCTTCTGACGTTGCAAAGTATTGCGCACTGCGGTCAGCCTTGGCCACCCAGTTGCCTGCACGGGCGGGCACAGCGGCAGTGCTGTGCTCGCGGTTTTCAATCAGCCAGGTGGCCATGCCGCCGTCCAGCACGGCCATGTCGTCCTCGCCGTACACCTTTAACTGCCAATAAACGCGCAGGGCATCGTCCACATCGGTGGCATCCACGCCCACCGGCACAATCACCAGGGGTTTGCCGGCATCAATGCCAGCGGCCTGGATGGTTTTTTCAAAGGCTGCCTTTTCAGGAATCATGTACTTGACCTTGAGGTCGCCATAGGCGCGCTCGGTACGCATGGTTTTCATGTCGATCAGACGGGCGCCGGGCAGGTGGCCACCCACCTCGGTCAGCACCTTTTTACCGGATTTGGCATCGGTTTCAAACTCCGGCTTTTCGGTGAAAGACTTCACGTTGGAGCGCACTTCAACCACCTGCACCTTGTCCAGGTTGTCGGCCAGCCACTGGGCGCTGACCAGCGGGCCGGGAAGAACCCCCGCATGCGCGCTCAGCAGTCCGAACGCTGCTACGGCTGCAGCCGTCACTTTTGCAAGCACTTGTCTCATCGTCTTCTCCTGGGTAGTTGGACTGCTTCAGCAGCCTAGTTGTTGAATTCTTTGGGAAAGCGAAATCCGGGATTGCGTCACCACGTCCAGCCGCCGGTCTTCGCACAGGGCCTCCCAGCCCTGCCCGGCGCTGCGCCTGGCCATGACGGCATCACGGCGCCGCACCAATTGCACCAGTTGCGGCAAAAACAGCCGCACCATGGCGGTGAGCCAGCGCGCCACCGGCGCCATGCGGCCCCGGGTGTGCACCGCAAAGCGGGCCAGGGCCAGTTCCACGTCAGCGGCCTGGCGCCAGGCTTCGCCCGTGACCCAGCGGTTGGTCGTGAAGAGGCGGATCGGCTGGCCTCGGGCATCCAGGGAAATGCCCGCCAGATGTGCGTAGTCGCCCGGCTGGCTACCCTGGGCAAACAGGTGAAAGTGGCCGTGTTCGTTGTCAGGGCTATTGCGCGAGGCATGGGCGTGGTAGTAAAACCGCGTGCCGTGGTGCGTGTCCACCACGTCCTGACAAGGGTAATGCGCCAGTTCCATGCACTGCCTTGCCCCCGCCATGGCGGCAAGCGCCAGGCTGCTGCCCGCTTGCGCGTAACGCAGCGGGATGCCCAGGGCTTCATGCGCAGCGTGCAGCATCGGCTCGGAAACAGTGGCCATCGCGCGCGCGTCAACTATTTAAATTACTTTTTGGGCGCGCAAGGGTTGCTCGGCGCGCACGGATTGTCCGAGGTTTTTTTCTTCTTTTTCTTGGCCGGGCCGCAGGGATTGCTTGGGCCGCAAGGATTTTCGGCCTTCTTGCTGTCCTTGGCCGTGGTGGCCGGGGCGTCGGCCGCCAGCACGGCAGGCGCTGGCGCCACGAGGGCCGTCGCCAGCATCAGCGCTGACAAGGTTTCGGTGAGTTTTCGACGTGAAGAGAGTTGTTTTTTCATCGGAGTACTTTCTGAATTCATGCGGATAAAAGATCAAACCCGGGTCTGGGAACCCGCGCCTGCCACGGCTTGCTCGGCCGTCACGGGCCCGGCGGAACGCCGTTCAAACCAGGCGCCAAAATAAAAAACCGCGACCAGCGCCGCGACCAGCCCGGCCAGCATGGCCACTTCAGGAATGCCGTAGGCATCGGTAAAGGTGTCGCCTGTTTGCACTTCACCCATCGCCATGACGGCCTCAATGGCCGGGCCGTAAAGACCGGCAAACACCACCGTGCCCAGCAGCAGTCCCACCAGAAACACCAGCGCATCCAGCCGGCCTGAAAACAGCCCGACCACCGAGGTGCCGGGGCAATAGCCCCCGATCGCAAAGCCCGCCCCTACAAAGGCGCCGCCGACCGCCGCAGCCATCAAAAACGAAGTGGGCACAAACACGGCGTCAGCCGGCATCAGGCCTGCCACGCGCAAGCCATACAAGCCGAGCGCGGTGACCACAATGGCGGTGAACATGACCTTGAACACCGACCAGTCGCGCAGCTGAAACTGCGCCGTGAGCTTGCAGGGGCTGCCAAAGCCCGCGTTTTCAAGCACGAAGCCGAACAGCACGCCGCACACGAGTCCTGAAATCATGCCCGCATCATTGAATGGAAACATCTCAGACTCCCTTGACCAGACGGCTGACGATCAGGCCTGTTGCAAAGAACAGCCCCAGAAACACGAACGCTGCGATGGCCAGGGTGGCGGCCCCCGACAAACCCAGGCCGCTGGTGCAGCCTGCGGCCACGCGGGCCCCAAACCCTGCCAGCAAGCCCCCACCCAAGGCGGCGGCGAGGCGGCGCGGCGCACCGACACTGCGGGCACCATCGAGCTGAACCCGAAAACGCCCGCCCAAAAATGCAGCCGCCAGCGCGCCGATGGCCACACCAATCACCTGCCAGCTGATCCAGGATGCCAGGGGATTTCCGCCCGCCACCATGGGGCCCAGGTAGCTGTTGGCCTGTGTCACCGCAGGCGCCACCGCCAGGCCCAGCCAGGCCGTCATGCGGGTAGATGCGCCGGTAGCGCCCAGACCGTGCCCCGTGAGCACAAACGTCAACAGCAACACAAGCCCCAAGGCCACGCCCGCCATCAGGGGCGGCCAGAACGGCCGGACGTTGCGCGCGGGTAATTCGGAAGAAATCGACATGCGGACCATACTCCATGGGGTTGTATACCCCCCGTAGTATATGAAGTTGCCGTTGGCTATGCAAGAAATCTGCGGTGAAATTGCCCTCAGGCTGCCAGCTGGGGGCTCAGTTTCGGGATGCTGCGCACACAGCCCTGCCTGTCAGCGCTGCGCGCTGCGCAGCCGGTACCACCGCAGCACACGCCACGCCAGCAGCAACAAAGGCGTGGTGTGCAGCAGCAGATCAAACATGTCCAGTGGACGCACCAGCGTGCCCGCCATCAACATGCGGAGTTTTTCAATCAGATGCGGCTCGGGCGAAATAGGCGCCACCGCCAGCCAGCCGGCGATCAGGGCCAGCCAGAGCATGGGAATTCGATTCAGCACGTTCATGGGTCTATCGTTTTGTCTGTCGTTGTAGGATGAGGTTGCGCCGCAAATCAGGCCTTGATGGCAGCGCGCGCCTGCTGTAGCCGCTGCGTCAGGTAGGCGCCATAAAAATCCTCGATGTAGCCGCCTTCAAGGCGTTCCGCCACTTCTTTTCCCCCGGGCCCAAAAAACAGAACCGTAGGGGCGACCTTGATCTTCCAGGCCCGCACCAGCTGCGCGTGCGTCACGGCGCCACGGTCAAAGTCGCGCACCGCTGCGGCGCTACGCCAGTCGATCTGGAACACCGGCACGCCTTCCTGCTGGCGCAAGGGCGCGAGGTAATTGTTGCGCGCCACATGGCAAAACGGGCAACCGTCCAGGCTGACCATCACCACCAGCGGCTGGCCAATTTTCAGGGCTTGCGCCAATTCATCGGGCAGCGATTGCGGGGCCGGCAGCACGGCGCCTGCACCCCAGGCGGGCAGTGCCGCAGCTGCAGCCACGCAGCCAGAGGCCAGCAGCAGCTGCCGGCGGCCCAATCCCTTCAGTCGCGTGATCAAGGCGCTTCCCTTTCCATCAGCAAATAGGTGTTGTAGGCATTCATGCGGTTGGCCACTCGAAACAGCGGAAGGTGCTCAAACGCGGTCCAGTCGGTGGCCTGGTAGGCTTCTTCGAAAGGCGTCATGTTTTTTGCCGCCTGGCCCATGCTGGTGCGCAGGTAGACGAGGTAGTCGCGCGTCAGTTCCGTGTCTTTGCGCGCCTCGTTCGACAGCGGCCCGTGGCCCGGCACGATCACCGAGGTGTCAAACGCCAGCAGGGTTTGCAGCGACTTGATCCAATGGCCGCTGTCGGCCTGGCCGACAAAGGGAATGCGGCTGCGAAAGACCAGGTCCCCCGCAAACAGCACCTTTTCGTGCGGCATGTAAACCACCAGGTCCTCCGGCGTGTGGGACGGCCCGACCGGCTGTAGCATGAAGCGCACGCCGCCAATGGTGAGTTCCGCCGGACCATCGATCCACTCGTCCGCCGGCACCAGCCGCGTCTTGTCATCAATCCAGGGCGCCAGGTCCTTGCGCGAGACATCAAGCCGCAGGCGCGCAGTGTCAGAATTGAGGTATTCCAGGGCCGCCCGGTGCGCCACGATGCGCGCGCCCTTCGCCTTGAAGGCCTGCAGGCCGTAAATGTGGTCTGCGTGGTAGTGCGTGACGATCACATGCGTCACGGGAAGCGGCGTGACCTTGCGTATTTCAGCCATCAGGCGATCAGCCAGCGCCGGCGAGCCCAGCGCATCAATCACCACCACGCCGGTCGCCGTCACGACAAACGCGGCGTTCGAGATGAAGTTCTGGTTGGCGCCGGACCCCAGCGCCGACAGGCCCTCGACGTACCAGGCGGAGGGCGATACCCGCTGCGCCACCATGTCCGGGGCCACCGCGCCAGCGTTTGCCTGGGGCGGCGCAGGCACCTGTGCCAGCACCGGCGCGGCGAAACACGCAGCCACCAACCCAGCCAGCGCGCAGCAGCGCGCACGCCTGAAAAATGACCGACTCAAAAAGAAATTCATCCAGTCTCCTTGCGTTATCCGCGATGACTTATTTTAAAAATGTCGTGCGTCACTGCAAAATTTGACAGGGATCAACATTTAATTTGCAGTTGGAGCCTACCATTAATATAAGCTCTTACTGAATTATTGGGGAATGCAGTGAATCTGGCAACTATTCTGGAACGCTACGGCGATGGCACGGTGCTGGCCGCAGGCGGTGCGCTCATCGGCGGCTTGTTCGGCTTTTTTGCACAACGCTCGCGCTTTTGCCTGCGTGCGGCTGTCATCGAATTCTGGCACCGCACCTTCGGCGAAAAACTGTCCGTCTGGCTGCTTGCATTTGCCACCGCCGTGGTCACGGTGCAGGTATTGCTGCTGAGCGGCACCCTGGACATCAGCACGGCGCGCCAGATTGCCACCCGGGGAAGCCTGTCCGGTGCGGTGGTGGGCGGGCTGCTGTTTGGCGCCGGCATGATCATGACGCGCGGCTGCGCCAGCCGCTTGCTGGTGCTGTCGGCCAACGGCAACCTGCGCGCTCTGCTGGCAGGCCTGATCTTTGCCGTCACGGCGCAGGCATCGCTGTCGGGCGTGCTGGCGCCGCTGCGCGCCACCATCAGCAGCTGGTGGACGGTGGACGGCGGGCCATCCCGGGACTTGCTGGCCATCACTGGCGTGGGGCCGTGGGGCGGGCTGACCGCCGGATTGATCTGGCTGGGCGCGGCGCTTTATTTTTCGTGGCGCAGCCCGCAGCGCAATGCGTGGATGTGGGTGGGCGGCATCGGCACCGGCCTCATGGTGGCCGCGGCCTGGTGGTTCAGCTACGTGGTATCAACCCAGTCGTTTCAGGACGTGCAGGTGCAGGGCCTGACCTTCAGCGGTCCGTCGGCGGAGTGGCTGATGCGCGTGTTGTCCTCGCCCGCGCCCGCGATAGGTTTCAACTTTGGTTTGCTGCCTGGCGTTTTTGCCGGCTCATTTCTGGGCGCCTGGCTCGGGCGTGACCTGAAGCTGGAAGGTTTCAAGGACGGCTACAGCATGACGCGCTACATCGCGGGTGCCATTTTGATGGGGTTTGGCTCTATGCTGGCCGGCGGCTGCGCGGTGGGCGCGGGCATGACGGGCGGCGCCATCTTTGCACTGACTGCGTGGGTCAGCCTGCTGGGCATGTGGGGCGGCGCCGGCCTGATGGACCGCTTGCTGGACAACCGGCCGGCCCACGAACAAGCCAGACATTCCGACAACGCCAGCCTTCAACCTGTGGCCCGTGCCACCTGACGGCGGCGCGACGGGTTTACTTGCCGCTGAGGTATTCGGCCACCGCCGCCATTTCCTGCGGCGTCATCTTGCTGGCGATCGAATGCATGACCGCGTTGTCGTTGGTGCGCTCACGCTGGTTGAACTGCTTGAGCTGGCCTTCCGTGTAGCTGGCAAACTGGCCGGCCAGGCGCGGCAGGCTGACCGTGCCCAGCGCGGCCTCGCCATGGCAACTGGCGCAGGCAGCAACCCCGCTGTATTTGTTGCCGTTCCGGTAGATGTACTGCCCCATGGCCGCCAGCGCCGCGTCCTTGGGCGGCTCGGGCGCGACCGTCTGCTTTTCAAAGTACTTGCCCAGCGCCACCATTTCATCGGGCGTGAGCTTGGCCGCCATGTCCGCCATGGCCGTGCTTTTGCGCTGGCCGGTCTTGAAGTTCTCAAGCTGCTTGGCGATGTACTGCCAGTGCTGGCCCGCCAGCCGGGGAAACACCTCGCTGCCCGACTCGCCTTGGGCGCCATGGCATAGAAAACACACCCCGGACACGATTTTCTGGGCGCGCGCCTCGTCGGCTTGCGCCCAGGCGCCACCGGCCAAGGCCATAAAGGCCAACAACCCCCACCACCGGTTCGCTGTTTTCATTCGCTCCCCCGCATTGAATCGACCCGCCAGCACGTTGGCCCTGTTGCAGCGCCATGCAAAAAGCCGCCCACCTCGCGGCCAGCGGCGCCTGCAAACATCCCCGCCATCAAGCCAGCGTATCGGTCCAGATGTTGCGGGCCCACGCCATGGCGTAGCGCCCTTCCAGTTCGTTGGCCGCGCTGGACACGCCGCCTGCACCGGGCACGGGCAGCATGGTCATCTTTTCGGCGTCGTAGCGGTGCACGCTGGCCACATGCACCACGTCCTCGTCGCTGACAAAGCTGTAGCAGGTGTTGGTATAGATCGGCATGGCGTTGGGCTGCTTGCCGGTCAACAGCGCCACCACCGCCGCCGCGCAGGTCTTGCCATGCTGGTTGGCCATGTGGCCGGACTTGGGCATGGCCGGCGCGACCTGGATCGAATCGCCCAGCACATGGACGTTTTTGACGGCCTTGGACTCGAAGGTCAGGAAGTCGACGTCGCACCAGCGCTTGTTGGCCGTGGCCATGCCGGTTTTGACGGCAATGTCGCCGGCACGCATGTCGGGAATGACGTTCAGCACAGCGGCCTTGACGTCGTCATTGAACTCAAACTTGAGCGTGTTGGTGGCCGCATCCACGTCGGCCAGCTTGTGCTTGCTGCGGTATTCGACCATGCCGGCGTAGCGATCGGCCCAGGCCTTCTTGAACAGCGGCCCCTTGGAGGTCACGTCGTCATTGGCATCCAGGATCAAGACCTTGCTCTTGGGCTTGGCCTTGCTGAAATAGCTGGCGACCTGGCAGGCGCGCTCGTATGGGCCGGGCGGGCAACGGTAAGGCGCCAGCGGAATCGTCATGGCATAGACGCCGCCGTCAGGCATGGCTTGAAGCTGCTGGCGCAGGGCCACCGTCTGGGCGCCTGCCTTCCAGCTGTGCAAGACCTTGTCCCTGGCGCCTTCCTTGCGCATGCCGGGCAGGCTTTCCCACATGAAGTCCACGCCGGGCGAGACGATCAGCCGGTCGTAGGCAAGTTCGCCACCCTTGGCCAGCATCACCATGCGTTTGTCGGGATCGATGCGGGTGACCATGTCCTGAACCAGCCGCACGCCGTGGCGTTTGACCAGGTTGCCATAGGGCGTGGTGATGTCGGCCATGGTCCTGGAGCCACCAATGACCAGGTTGGAGATGGGGCAAGAGATGAAGGTGCTGTTGGGCTCCACCAGCGTGACATCAATGCCGTAGTCGGACCACATGCGCACGTACTTGGCCGCCGTGGCGCCGCCGTAACCCCCGCCGACCACCACCACTTTCAGGCCGCTGCTGCGCCCCGTGCTGGCACAGCCCGGCAGCATGCCAAGGGCGCCGAGCGAGCCCGCCGCACCGACGCTTTGTACAAATTGACGACGCTGGATCATGATCGTGCCTTTGTTATTTTTTCAGGGCTGAAAAGTACGCCGCCAGGGCCGCGAGTTGCTCGTCAGAATAGCCCTTGGAGAGCTGATGCATGATGGTGGCCGGCTTTTTGCCGGTCTTGAAGTCCAGCATTTTTTTCAGCAACTCGTCCTTGTTGACACCCGCAAGCGACTCGTTGCCCGCCTGCGCCACGCCCTGCGTGCCGTGGCAGGTGGCGCACGATGCCGCCATGCTGCGCACCTGCAGCGGGTCCATGGCCTGCGCCTGAACCCCGCCTGAAAAAGCGGCCAGCGCACCGGCCAGCAAGCATGGATTCCAGTTCATCGCGTTGCCTCCCTTCGTTATTTTCAACAAAAGCGCGCCGCCCCAGCGCTCAAGGGCGCAAATACACAAACCCTTCCTTGGCCTGCAGCCTGGCCACCTCGGCCACGCCGGACGGGACAATCTTTGCCTCCATGGCGACTTTGTCCTTGGAAATATTACGGCTGACCAGGGTGTTATTGCAAACCCGGAATTCAACCCCACGGCCGGCCAGCTCGCCAATGCCGCCGACAAACGACTGGCCTTTAGCGTCGGTTGCGCCATCCAGCAGGAAGTCGATGCCGGCGCCGTGCGACACCACCACGATCTTGGTGGTCGGATCTGCCGCCAGATGGTTGCGGATGTTGCCAATAGCCCGCGAGGCCTGCGGAACTCCCTCGCTGAGGTGGTAAACCACCTTGACTTGACCCCATGCCAAAGAGACGGCGAGCAAGCCGGCGGATAAAAAAGCCAAACGTTTCATGAGCAATTCCTTATATTTAATTTCTTGAATACTAGGGGTGTAAACACCCCACCGTTACCGTAGAAACCCGAAGCACCCCGGATGCCCAGCTGTTTACTGGTCAGGGAACTCGCCCTCAATCGCGATTTGCGTGCAAACGGCGCGGCACAGGCTGGCCACCCGGTCGTCAATGATGCGGTAGTGAATCTGCACCCCCTCGCGCCGCTTGCCCAGAACGCCAGCCTGGTAGAGCGTGTTCAGATGCTGCGACATATTGGGCTGCGTGGTTTTGATTTCGCTGAGCAGCTCGCTCACGTTTTTTTCGCGGTTGCACAGGCTGCTGATGATCTTCAGGCGCATGGGTGCCGACATGACACGAAAGACCTCGGCTGCCAGCTCAAAAACCTGATCGGGCTCAACCACCGCATCTGCGGTCTTCTGATTTGCGCGCTTGACCATTTATGAATTCTCCGTGTCGGCAATACGCCAAGTCTATATAAATAGTTCTGAATATACGCGCTGCCTGCAAGAAAATATCGCCCGCTCAGCGCCAGTTGGCGCCTACAGGGAAACCTCTTCAATGGCCATGGTGGTCTGAAGCGCGTGGTCGGCAATCTGCGCAGACATCAGCGCCAGCGACGCCAGCGCATAGGTGCCGCTGATCACGTCCTTGTAGGCCACTTCCGCAGCCACCGCGTCGCTGCCCAGGCCCTCGGTGGCGGCCACGATGCATTCCTCCATGCTGGCCAGCCCCGCGTCGCCATAAAGCGCCTCACCCTCGTAGCTGACACGGTATTCGTACAGCCCTTGCTCAATCGGGTCAATGTGAAAACGCACGATCATGGCTGGCTCCTGGTAACTGCTGCGACAACTGCTGCGGTGGATAAATCTTTAATGACTAGTGATTTCATAGCTTCTCTCCCAAGTTTTCATTGGGCTGGAGGCCAAAATGACTGATCACGCCATGACCGGCCGCACGGCCGGTGGCCAGGCAGGCCGTCAGCAGGTAGCCGCCGGTAGGCGCTTCCCAGTCGAGCATTTCACCGGCACAAAACACCGGTTGCCCGGCCGGCGCGGGCAGGTTCAGGCGCAAATGCGCGTCCAGCGCCTCAAACATCACGCCGCCCGCGCTGCTGATGGCCTCGTCAATCGGACGGGCGGCCAGCAGCCGCACGGGCAAGGCCTTGACGCCGGCGGCCAGCTGGATCGGGTCGGCAATCGCGTCCTTGCCCAGCAGTTCATACAGCATGGCAGCCTTGATGCCGTCCAGGTTCAGCCGGCTTTTGAGGTGGCTAGACAGCGAGCGCGAGCCGCGCGGGTGGCGCACTTCCACCAGCACCTGCTCGGGCGATTTGTCGGGCAGCAAGTCGAGCAAAAATGTGGCGCTGCCGTGGGCTACGATCTCATCGCGCAGCAGGGGTGAAGCCGCATAGATCAGGCTGCCCTCGACGCCAGTGGCGGTGGCCACGAACTCGCCCTTGCGGTTGAAGCTACGCCCCTGCGAGTCGGTGAAATGAATGGCGACCGACTTGAAGGGCTGGCCCGCAAAGCGGCTGGCAAAGTGCTCGGTCCAGCCGACCTGCGGCAGCGGGCTTTTGCCCAGCAGCTCCATCAGGAATTCGCGGCGCGTCTCGCCGGGCTCGGCCACGGCGGCGGCCACTTGGGCCGGGCTGTCGGGCCGCGCGGCCACGTCAAAACCGCAGTTGGACGGCTGCAGCGGCGCCACCGCCACGCCGCGTTCGGCCAGCAGCGGCACCCAGGCGCCGTCAGAGCCCAGGCGCGCCCAGCTGCCGCCGCCCAGCGCCAGCACCACGGCGTCAGCCTCCACCTGCACCGGTCCGGCGGGGGTGTCAAATTTCAGCGCGCCCTCCTCGTTCCAACCCTGCCAGCGGTGCCGCATGAAGAACTGCACGCCCGACTGGCGCAGGCGGTGCAGCCAGGCGCGCAGCAGCGGCGCAGCCTTCATGTCGCTGGGAAACACCAGGCCCGAGCTGCCGACAAAGGTTTGCACGCCCAGCGATTCAGCCCAGGCGCGCAACTCGGTCGGGCCGAAGGCGCTGATCAGCTGCTGCAGCGGCGCGCTGTGCGGGCCGTAGCGGCGCAAGAAAACCTCGGGGGGTTCGGAATGGGTCAGGTTCAGCCCGCCCCGGCCAGCCAGCAAGAACTTGCGGCCAACTGAGGGCATCGCGTCATAGACCTGCACCACGACGGCGGGGCCCGCACTGGCCAGCATTTCAGCTGCCATCAGGCCGGCCGGGCCGCCGCCTATGACGGCAACGCGCAGGGGTTTCACAGGGGAGGTTGGAGTATTCAAGGCGGTATCCGTCTGCACAAGGTGTGCAATGTAAGGTCGAAAGAAGGGCTCGCGCCCCGGCCCGAACTGCTGGCCGGGCCGGTAATGCTCATTATTTTATAGCTGCAAACGCCTGATGGCAGTGGGCTAATAGCCGAAAAGCCTCAATTTATCACCACAGGGAAAGCTGGAGCGGTTTTGAAGGAAGCTCCGATTATCACAGCCGCCGCAGGGGCCGCGCTCATCCCACTTCCACCACTGTGCCCTGCCCGGTCAGGAAGGCGGCCATGACCCGCGCGCCGGGGTAGATCCGCTGCACCGCCGCCCGGTAAGCCTGCAACTGCGCCACCAGCAGCGGCTGCCGCTCGGGTTCCGGCGCCGACTTGTAGTCGAGCACCCACCACTGCCCTTCAAAGCCGGCGTCCTTGCGCTGCACCAGGCGGTCCAGCCGCAGCGGCTGGCCCTGGTAGACCAGGTCCACCTCGTCGCCCTGCCAGGCCACCACGTCCGGCTGCCAGGCCCAGGCGCCGTCGCCGGCCCGGATGCGCCGCGCCAGGCCGGCTGCTTCTGCGGCCTGCGCCGGATTCAAGCGAAACTCCCGCGCCGCCGCCGTGAGCTGCTCGGCCGCCAGGTCGCCGCCCCATTCCAGCAGCCGGTGCATGGCCTTGCCGATGCGGGCGCTGGCGGCGTCTTCGCGTTCAGCGGCGGCCAGTGCGGCCAGAGCCATTGATCCTGGCAAAGCGGGCAGCGCAGGCAACTCCTGCAACTGAAAAACATCGGTGCCCGGATGCGCGCCGGCGCTGATCAGCGGCGCATCCGTAGTCGGCGCAACAGGCACCATCAGCCCTTGCAGCCGCTGCCACCAGCTGTCGGTGGTGGCCCGGTACGGCGCGATCGACGAGATCACCAACGTGTGGCGCGCGCGCGTCATGGCCACATAGAGCGCATTGAGTTCCTCCCGCTTGCGGGCGGCCTGCTCGCTGGCCAGGGCGTCTGCGGCGCAAGCGGGCGGGCGGGACTCGCTGACCAGGAACACGAATTTGCGCGGCTCGGTCGCCTCGCCGGGCCAGTCGATCAGCACGCTCATGCTGTCGGCGTTGCGCTCCACGGTGTCGGTGTCCAGCAGCAACACGGCCTCGGCTTCCAGGCCCTTGGCGCCGTGAATGGTCAGCAGGCGAACGGCCAGCGGATCAAGACTGGCCGGTGCCTGTGTGCCGCCGGCCTTGAGCGCGCGGACAAATCCGTAGGGCGTGGCGTAGCGCCCGCCATCCTGCGCCAGCGAAACACCCAGCAACGCACGCAAGTTGGCCAGCACGGTGCTGCGCTGAGGGGTGGGCGCGGCGGCCACAAAGCGCGCCAGCACGTCGCCATCCGCGTAAATGTTTTGCAGGGCATCATGCGGCGGCAGTCCATCGAGCCAGCCTTTCCATCGGGTCAAAATGGCAGCCAGCCCTTTCAATTCGGACGCAAGCAGCTCTGTTTTTTGTAGCAGTTCATACCACGGAACTGGCCGCTCGCGTTGCAGCAGCGCCAGTTGCACCAGGCTGGCATCGCCCAGGCCAAACAGCGGCGACCGCAGGGCTCTGGCCAGCGACAAATCGTGCTGCGGCGACACCAGCACGTCGAGCAGCGCCACCATGTCGAGCACTTCGCAGCAGTCGATCAGATCGGTTTTTTCGCCAATCTGCGCCGCAATCTGCAGCGCCCGAAGTTCTTCCTGCAGCGGCAGCAGACCGGCCCGTTTGCGCGACAACACCATCACGTCTTGCGGCTTGAGGCCGCCAGCGATCTGGTCAGCGATCCATGCGGCGGC
>JAUSDK010000278.1 GCA_030650875.1 Polaromonas sp. | reverse complement strand
ATCCCGCAGGGTGCCGACCCGGATGTTCGGTGTGTCGTACCACTGGTAGGGCAACACCCTGGTGACCGGCATGCGGCCGCGCAGCACCGCCAGGCGGTTCGGCCAGTGGCCGAAGTTGGGAAAGGCAACAATGCCGGTGCGGCCCACACGCGCCGTCTCGCGCAGCATGACTTCGGCATTGCGCAGGTGCTGCAGCGTGTCGATCTGCAGCACCACGTCAAACGTGTGGTCGCCAAACACCGTCAGGCCTTCTTCGAGGTTGAGCTGCAGCACGTTGACGCCGCGCGCGACGCAGGCCTGCACATTGGCGTCGTTCAGTTCCACGCCGTAGCCCGAGCAGCCGCGGTCCCGGATCAGATGGGCCAGCAGCTCGCCAGTGCCGCAACCCAGGTCGAGCACGCGGGCGCCGCGCGGCACCAGCCGGGCAATCGACAGCATATCGGGCGAAGGCTGACGCTCTTCAGATTGTTCGGTCATAACGCCACCTTGCGCTGGAAATAGGAGCGAATGACGCCCATGTAGCGGGCGTCGTCGAGCAAAAAAGCATCATGCCCATGGGGGGCATCGATTTCGGCGTAAGTCACATCGCGCTGGTTATCGAGCAGCGCCTTGACGATCTCGCGGCTGCGCGCCGGGGCAAAGCGCCAGTCGGTGGTGAAGCTGACCAGCAAGAACTTGGCCGTGGCCTGGGCCAGCGCGCGGCTCAGGTCGCCGCCATATTCGCTGGCGGGGTCGAAGTAATCGAGCGCGCGGGTGATCAGGAGGTAGGTGTTGGCGTCAAAGTACTCGGCGAACTTGTCGCCCTGGTAGCGCAGGTAGCTTTCGATTTCAAACTCGACATCCTGGGTCGAATACTTAAACGCCTGGCTTGGGTAACCGTGTTGATCATCCAAGTTCCGGCCGCGGGTCCGGCTTTGCCGGGCCGCAGGCGGGGCGGCCCCCTCGGGGGGCAGCGAACCACGCACAGCGGGGAGCGTGGGGGCCCGTAATTGGCGGCCAAACTTTTCATTCATCACGTCGTCACTCAGGTACGTGATGTGGCCAATCATGCGGGCAATGCGCAGGCCGCGCTTGGGCAGCACGCCGTGCCGGTAAAAATGCCCGCCGTGAAAGTCGGGGTCGGTCACGATGGCGCGGCGCGCGACTTCGTTGAAGGCAATGTTTTCGGCCGTCAGGTTGGGCGCGCTGGCCACGACTACGGCGTGGCGCACACGGTCCGGGTATTGCAGCGTCCAGGCCAGTGCCTGCATGCCGCCCAGGCTGCCGCCCATCACGGCGGCCAGCGTCTGGATGCCCAGCGCATCGAGCAGGCGCGCCTGTGCGCTGACCCAGTCCTGCACCGTGACGACCGGAAAATCAGCGCCGTAGACCTCGCCCGTGTCGGGGTTGATCTGCATCGGCCCGGTGGAGCCAAAGCAGGAACCCAGGTTGTTCACGCCAATGACAAAAAACTGGTTGGTGTCAACCGGCTTGCCCGGCCCGATCATGGTGTCCCACCAGCCTTCGGACTTGGCCTTGACCTGCCCGGCCTGGTCCAGATAGACGCCCGCCACGTGGTGCGAGGCGTTGAGCGCGTGGCAGATCAGCACCGCATTGGACTTGTCGGCGTTGAGCTGGCCGTAGGTCTCATAGCGCAGGTCGTAGGCTCGAATGGAGGCGCCGCTCTGCAAGGGCAGCGCGTCCCTGAAGTGCATGGACTGTGGCGTGGCGACAAGAACGGAGGCAAAAGACACGATGGCAAGACCCTGACTACAAAAAGCAACGCGGCAAAAGGAAAACCCGGCATCGCTGAAAGGCGAGTCCGGGTTCGTGGTGCATCGTCTTTAGCGGTACTTTTTACGCGCCCGCAAGCTGAACAAATCGGCGCTCGATCAGTATAGCAATCTAGGCTGGCAACAGCAGCGCCAGCCCGCCCAGCACGACGAAGATCAGGGCCGAGACGATATGCACCACCCGCAGCGGAATCAGCTGGGTGACACGGCTGCCGAGCCAGACCACCGGCGCGTTGGCCAGCATCATGCCCAACGTGGTACCGGCCACGACCCACAGGTAGGCGTCGTAGCGGGCGGCCAGCATCACGGTTGCAATCTGGGTCTTGTCGCCCATTTCGGCCAGGAAAAACACGAACACGGTGGTGCCGAACACGCCAAAGCGGGGCGGCTTGTTGTCAGTGTCGTCGTCGTCAAGCTTGTCCGGAATCAGCATCCACACCGCCATGGCAATGAAGGAGATGCCCAGAATCCATCGCAGGGTTTGCGGGCTGATCAGTGTATTGACCCAGGCCCCCAAGGCACCGGCCATGGCATGGTTGGCGATGGTGGCCACCAGGATGCCGAAGACGATGGGCCAGGGTTTGCGAAACCGCGCGGCCAGCACGAGCGCAAGCAGTTGCGTCTTGTCGCCCATTTCGGCGAGGGCGACGATGCCGGTAGAGATGAGGAAAGCTTCCATGAAACCAATGACTCCGGCCGGATTAAACCAGTGACTGCACGACATCCCCGGCCTGAACGGAGGCTGTGCAGTCAAAAGTCTCGCCAAGTCAAAACCGTTTGCGCCATGTTGACCCGGGATATTCCCCAAGCCAGACAAGTATGTTGACGCAAACCCCTCTCAGATCCTGCCAGGGCAGGAAGGAGGGAGGCTACTCCCCAATGACAGCCTGCAGTATAACGGCTAACACTTGGACTGCGCGCCCGGGGCCGGGAAAGATGCAGTTCAAGCACGCTAGTGGCGCATTTCTTGCTTGCATTTGGTGCGGTTTTGTAAATCAGCCAAAAAACGCACCAAGACAACACATTTCATTCAAAGAGGACGATATGCAAGCACTACAACAGGGCTCAAATGCCTTGTTCATTCTGTTGGGCGGCATCATGGTGCTGGCCATGCACGCCGGTTTTGCCTTTCTGGAACTCGGCACGGTCCGCAAAAAAAACCAGGTCAACGCACTGGTCAAGATACTGGTCGACTTTTCGGTCTCGACCGTGGTGTATTTCGCGGTGGGCTACGGCGTGGCCTATGGCACCCATTTCTTTGTGGGCGCCGAAGAGTTGGCCGCCGAAAACGGCTACGAGCTGGTCAGGTTCTTTTTCCTGCTGACCTTCGCGGCGGCGATTCCAGCGATCATTTCAGGCGGAATTGCAGAACGCGCGCGTTTTTATCCTCAGCTGATTGCAACGGCGGTCATCGTGGGCTTTGTTTATCCATTTTTCGAGGGCGTCGCCTGGAACCATCACTTTGGCGTGCAGGCCTGGATCCAGTCGCTCACTGGCGCAGAATTCCATGATTTCGCCGGTTCGGTGGTGGTGCACGCCATGGGCGGCTGGCTCGCGCTGCCGGCGGTGATCTTGCTGGGTGCCCGAAGCAACCGCTACCGCAAGGACGGCGCCGTGTCCGCGCACCCGCCATCCAACATTCCGTTTCTGGCGCTGGGCGCCTGGATTTTGGTGATCGGCTGGTTCGGCTTCAACGTGATGAGCGCGCAAACCATAGACAAGATTTCCGGACTGGTCGCCGTCAATTCGCTGATGGCCATGGTGGGCGGCACGCTGGCCGCGCTGGCCGCTGGCAAAAACGACCCTGGCTTTGTCCACAACGGGCCGCTGGCCGGACTGGTCGCCGTGTGCGCCGGTTCAGACCTGATGCACCCGCTGGGCGCACTGGTCACAGGCGGCGTCGCGGGTGCAGTATTTGTCGTGATGTTCACGCTGACACAGAACAAGTGGAAGATTGACGATGTGCTGGGCGTCTGGCCACTGCACGGCCTGTGCGGTGCGTGGGGCGGCATCGCCGCAGGTATTTTTGGCAGCAAGGCGCTGGGCGGGTTGGGCGGCGTGAGTCTGGGCGCGCAGTTCATGGGCACCGCGATGGGCGTGGGCTGGGCGCTGCTGGCCGGTTTCGCCGTGTACGGCACGCTCAAGGCCACCCTAGGACTGCGCTTGAGCCAGGAAGAAGAATTTGACGGCGCGGATTTATCGATACACCGCATTGGTGCGACGCCTGACCGCGAGGTCAATTGGTAGCCCGTTGCTGCCCGGCCCCATGCGCACAGCTTATTTGAAACTTTTTGTAATCTTCCTGGCGCGGTACGTGCGGCGTACCTCGCGTTGAACAGGCGAAAACCAGGCATCGGGCACGGCCCTCCCCACACGCGGAGCACATAAGCAGGCGGCCAATGGGTTTACAGGAGCGCTGCGGTCGTAAATGCGATAACTTTTCTTATCAGTTAACTAAAATTTGGCTTTTATCCTGATAAAGCCTGATTTTTTATTGAAATTGGTCGCATTAATCGCCACTGCCGCATGCTCTGGATGCGGTGCATGCAAAGGCGGTTAGCTGCTAGCCTGTAGACGTTTGCCAGTTGACGCGCAAGGCGACCCAATCAAAAAACAATCAAGCTTGGCCAAATGGTTACGCATGCGGGTTGGCGATGCCTGGAGAGCCAGTAAGGCCACTTGTATTTTCAATAACTGGCGCATAATATTGGGGTGCAAGTTTTAACGCTTGCACAAGTTAGGTGATCGGTCAGTTTCGCGCGCTACAGCGGTACGTTAAACATTTGTTGAGCTTTCGGGACCCCATCGCTTTTGTTATTGTGTTTTAGAGGAGTCCCTTCATGGGCAACAAACTATACGTCGGCAACCTGCCTTACTCAGTGCGTGACGAAGATCTGCAACAGTCTTTCGGTCAATTTGGTGCTGTGACCAGCGCCAAAGTGATGATGGAACGCGACACCGGCCGTTCAAAAGGCTTCGGCTTTGTCGAAATGGCCAGCGATGCAGAAGCACAAGCTGCGATCAACGGCATGAACGGTCAGCCTTTGGGCGGCCGTAGCGTTGTCGTGAACGAAGCCCGTCCGATGGAAGCTCGTCCTCCACGTACCGGCGGCTTCGGCGGCGGCGGCGGTGGTTACGGCGGTGGTGGCGATCGTTCTGGCGGTGGCGGCTACGGCGGTGGCGCTGGCGGCGGCCGTTCCGGTGGCGGCAACGACGGTGGTTTCCGTAGCCCGTACGGCGGCGGCGGTGCTGGCGGCGGCCGTTCCGGTGGCGGCGGCGGCGGTGGCCGCGGCGGCTACTAAGCCCTGCGAAACCCTCGCTACTGGCTGACCAGCCAGTGCAAATAGCACCCTCTACTCAAGGTTGAGGAGTGCAAAAAAGGCTTCAAGATTCACTTCTTGAAGCCTTTTTGCTTTTTGGTGCGATGTGGGCCTGTGCAGCCATGTTTTTACAGCGCCATCCAACCGTTGTGCTGTCGCCAGGCACACGCGGTTGGATCTTGTGCAACTGAATCAACGCTGACCTTGCCGGTGCTTGCGGGCGCGACCTGCCAGGGCGCTGTCGAACACCCCATTGGGCAGCAGGCGTAGCAACTTGGCCACCACGCCCATTTGCCACGGAATGACGCGATAACTGCGGCCGGCCTGGATAACCGCAAAAGCCCTGTCGGCAAAGGTTTCAACAGGCATCAAAAACGGCATCGCATAGCGATTTTGCCGTGTCAGCGCTGTGTCGACATACCCCGGACAAATCGTCACTACTTTCACGCCGCTGGACCGAAGCTCGCCGCGCAGGCTTTCGCAGTAACTGATCACTGCAGCCTTGCTGGAACAGTACGCCCCATGGCCGGGCAGACCGCGTATGCCGGCGACGCTTCCTATGCCAACCAGCGTGCCGTATCCCCGCGCCACCATGGCCGCCACAAAGGGATGAAACGTGGCTGCCATGCCCATGTTGTTGACCGCAAATAGCTGGGCCATGACATCAATATCCTCCCGGACGGCGGTGTCCATACCGATGCTGATACCGGCGCTGGCAATCACGACATCAGGCAAGCCCTGGGCCAGGATACACGCTTGCCCGGCAGCCACCATGCTGTCGACCTGCGACACATCGGCGCTGTAGACCGCATAGCGGCTGGGGTCGATGGCGTTTGCGTCAGCCCACAAGTGGACTGCTTTGATTTGTCGCGCCAGCATTGCCAGCCTGAAACCGGCTGCATGGTAGCGCAGGGCCAGCGCCTGGCCGATGCCGCTTGAAGCGCCGGTGATGAACACCAGAGGCCTCGCTGAAATTGCTTGTGGTTCGGGCGGCACGCCAGCACCCACGCTAACGGGCGGGCGACGCGGAAGGCAAGGCCCCATTCGCAGCGCCAGCAGATTTCGGCATCAACACGCCCCGAACGCGGCCTTTCAGGTTAGCCACCTGGTCCAGGTTGTCATAAGCGAAGCTGTCGCCGGTGAACTGGTCGTTGCCCCGGATCAACACCACGGGTTTATGGGACGTGACGCGCTCCTCGTTCAAAAACGCATGAAGAAAGTCCCCGCGAAATTCGAGCCGCGGCTCTTCCTTGCCGGCGGCATTCCGGCTGGGCTCGCGTACCACGCGGGCATTTCCCGTCAACTGGACCTCCGAGCCGTCGCTGTTGACATACGCCCGATTGGCCGTGGCCACGGTGACACGGCCTTCGGGACTGGTGCTTCGGATGCGCACCTGATCGATTTCAAGAATGTCGGTATCCGGAAAATGGCGCCCCTCGACGCCATAAATTTCGGTTTTTAGCCGCCCCCCCCCGTCAAAGTTTTTCACCGTGAACTTGCGCATGAAATAGTCCACCTCGTGGCGGGCCTCGGTCGCCGCCTCAGGCGCATTAAAGACCGGCGTGTTGCGAACCAGCCAGTAGGTTCCCAGCGCCAGCACGCCCATCATCAGCAATGGCATGTAAATGGCCGTGCTGTCCCACAGGCGCAGGAGCAGGGACCAGACGTTTTTTAGTTGCTGCGGCAAGTTGCCGCGGCCCGGGGAAACCGACGGCGCATTGGTCATTGCGCGCAGGCGTGGAGCAGCCGGGCGTAGCTGCCGCTGGCCACCAGCAGCAAGTCGCAGAACTCGCGCGCGGCGCCCTGTCCACCGGACGCCTGCGTGATGAAATGGGCTTGCGCCTTGACTTCCACATGCGCGTTGACGGGTGCGCAACTGATCGCCACCCGGCGCATCACCGCCAGGTCAGGCCAGTCATCGCCCATGGCCGCCGCTTCGCGCCAGTCCAGTCCCAGTGCCTGCAGCGTGATCTCGGCGGCGGGGCGCTTGTCCTCGGTACCGAAGTGCGCATGCGTGATGCCCAGCGCGCGCAGCCTGGCGCGCAGCGCAGGACTGTCGCGGCCGGTGATGATGGCTGGCGTGATGCCCGCTTGTTGCAGCAGTTTCAGACCATGGCCGTCCAGCGTGTTGAAACGCTTGATCTGCTCACCGTCCCCGGACATGTAAAGACCGCCGTCCGTCAGCACGCCATCCACGTCGAAAAATGCCACTTTCACGCCTTGCGCGCGCAGCAGCATTTCGGGCGGGAAATTCAAGGAAGGTTTCAGCGCGGGGGTCTCCGAACGCAGCGACGGACCGCCACGAGCAAGTTCAGCCCCCCCGGCGGGCAGCGGATTGCACGCAGTGAAAAGCGTGGGGGTCGTCATATCACTTTTGCCCGCATCAAGTCGTTGGTATTGAGCGCGCCGCACAGCACGCCAGCCTCGTCCACCACCAGCACGCTGGTAATGCTGTGCTGCTCCATCAATGCGACGGCAGCAACGGCCAAAGAATCAGCCCGCACGGTGCGCGGCTGCATATGCATGACATCGGCCGCCGTGCTGCTGCGCAAGTCCACGCCCTGCTCCACCAGACGGCGCAAGTCGCCATCGGTGAAGATGCCCAGCACCCGCTGCTGATCATCCACCACAGCGGTGGCACCCAAGCCCTTGGCGCTCATCTCGCGCATGATCCCGGTAAAAGGCGTTCCCAGCCCAACCTGCGGAACGGCGTCGCCGCTGCGCATCACGTCACTGACATGGGTCAGCAGCTTGCGGCCCAGCGCACCGCCCGGGTGCGAGCGCGCAAAGTCTTCTTCCTTGAAACCGCGCGCATCGAGCAACGCCACAGCCAGCGCATCGCCCAGTGCCAGTTGCGCCGTGGTGCTGGCCGTAGGCGCCAGGTTCAGGGGACAGGCCTCTTGGGCCACGCTGCTGTCCAGCGTAACGCGGGCCTGTTTGGCCAGCGCCGATTGAACGCCGCCCGTGATGGCAACGAGCGGCACCCCAAGCCGGCTCAGCACCGGAAAAATCGCGGTCAGCTCCCCGCTCTCGCCACTGTTGGAAATAGCCAGCACCAGGTCCACGCTGGTGATCATGCCCAGATCACCATGGCTGGCTTCGGCCGGGTGCACAAACAGGGCCGGCGTACCCGTGGAGGCCAGCGTGGCGGCAATCTTGCGCCCTATATGCCCGCTTTTACCCATCCCCATGACCACCACGCGGCCCCGGCATGCCAGCATCAGCCGGACCGCCTCGGCAAACTCGGCGCCGACACGGCCAGCCAGGCCCAGCACAGCGGCGGCTTCTATTTCAAAGGTCTTGCGTGCAAGCATCAGTGCCTGGTCGGCATTAAAGGGGGTCGCATCAAAGCTCATGCCTGCATTCTATAGAGGCGAAGGGGGTCGAAAGCGGCCCGAATGCGCAACCCCATCAGCTACCATCAACGCATGAGTGCGCTTGAACTGACCCTGCTGTACCTGCTGGCTGCCGTACTGGGCGTGGTGGCCTGCCGCTCGCTCAAGTTGCCACCCATGCTGGGTTACCTGGCCGTCGGTGTGGTGATTGGACCGCATGCGCTGGCTTTGTCGCAAAACTCCGACGGCGTGCGCCATCTGGGCGAGTTCGGCGTGGTGTTTCTGATGTTCGTGATCGGGCTCGAATTCAACCTGCCCAAGCTGCGCTCCATGCGTCGTCACGTCTTCGGGCTGGGCATGCTCCAGGTGGTGCTGACCGTGACGCTGGCCACGGTAGGCTCGCTGTTTCTGGCCAGCCTGGCCCCCACGCTGTGGACGATGGGCTGGCAGACCACGTTGGCACTGTCCGGTGCCATGGCCATGAGCAGCACGGCGATTGTGGTCAAACTGTTGTCTGAGCGGCTGGAGCTGGAGTCCGAACACGGCAAACGCGTGATGGGCGTGCTGCTGTTCCAGGACCTGGCCGTGGTGCCGCTGCTGGTGCTGATTCCGGCGCTCGGTTCGCCGCCGGACCAGCTTTTCATGGCACTGGGCATTGCCGGGCTCAAGGCGACCCTGCTGGTAGGCCTGCTGCTCACAGGCGGGCAGCGCGTCATGCGCTGGTGGCTCACCCTGGTGGCACGGCGCAAAAGCGAAGAACTTTTTGTATTGAACCTGCTGCTGGTGACGCTGGCGCTGGCCTGGCTGACCGAGCGGGCCGGGCTGAGTCTGGCGCTTGGCGCTTTCATTGCCGGCATGCTGATTTCAGAAACCGAATTCAAGCACCAGGTCGAGACCGACATCCGGCCTTTTCACGATGTCTTGCTGGGCCTGTTTTTCATCAGCATCGGCATGATGCTGGACTGGCGCGAAGTGGCGCGGCACTGGCCAACCGTGTTGCTGCTGGTAACGCTGCCCGTGCTGTTCAAGCTGGTGATGGTGACGCTGCTGGCGCGCGCGCTGGGCGCCACCGGCGGCGTGTCCCTGCGCACCGGTCTGTACCTGGCACAGGCCGGCGAGTTCGGCTTTGTGCTGCTGACGCTGGCGCAGGGCAACAACCTCGTTCCACCGGCGCTGCTCAATCCCATTCTGGCCAGCATGGTGCTCTCGATGCTGGCGACGCCCTTCATCATCATGTACAGCAACCCGATTGTGATGAAGCTGGTTTCCAGTGAGTGGCTGCAGCAGTCACTGCAAATGACCACGATTGCGCGCAAGTCCATCAACGTCGACAAACATGTGATCATTTGTGGCTACGGCCGCTGCGGTCAGAACCTGGGCCGCATGCTGGAAAGCGAAGGCATTCCCTACATGGCGCTCGATCTTGACCCCGACCGGGTGCGCCAGGCGGCAGCCGCTGGCGATTCGGTGGTGTTTGGCGATGCGGTGCGGCTGCAGTCCCTGATTGCAGCGGGCCTCGCGCGCGCCAGCGCCGTGGTGGTGACCTATCTGGACACGGCCAGCGCCCTCAAGGTACTGGCCAATACACATGCCCATGCGCCCACAGTGCCCGTGATCGTGCGCACGGTGGATGACCATGACCTTGAAAAACTGCGGACCGCTGGCGCCACAGAAGTTGTGCCCGAGGCGATTGAGGGCAGCCTGATGCTGGCCAGCCATGCGCTGGCGCTGGTGGGCGTGCCCATGCGCCGCGTGATCCGCATGGTGCAGGACCAGCGCGATGCCCGCTACAACCTGCTGCGCGGCTACTTCCGTGGCGCAGACGACGACACCATCAATGACATCGAGCAAGATCGCCTTTCCACGGTGACCCTGCCGCTGGGCATCAAATGCGTGGGGCAACCCTTGGGCCGGCTGGCACTGCTGGCGGCAGGCGTGCGGGTGGTCAGCCTGCGGCGCAGCAACGGCAAAACCCTGGAAGTCCTTGAGGAAACGCTGCTTGAAGACGGCGACACGCTGGTGCTCTCGGGCAAGCCTGCAGCGCTGGCCCTGGCCGAGCAGAAACTTTTGGGTGGTTGATGCCTCACCTACGCATGAACAGACGTATGGTGGCGACATTGCTGCTGGGTGCGCCCTGGCTAGCCAGGGCAGACAGCGATCCGCTGCAAGCACATTTACGCGCAGGGGCCTGTGCGTTGCTGCTGCGACACGCCCAGACTGTGCCCGGCATTGGCGACCCGCCCGGTTTTAGCCTGGGCGTGTGCAGCAGCCAGCGCAACCTCAGCGACGAAGGGCGGGCGCAAGCCAGGCGCATCGGCAAGTGGTTCAAGGCGCGTTCGCTGCAGCCCCGCGCGGTCCGGTCCAGCGCCTGGTGCCGCTGCCAGGACACGGCAGAACTGGCGTTCGGCCGCCATGAGGTCTGGCCCGCACTGAATTCTTTTTTCGACGGGCAGGGCGGTGAAGCAGAACAAACGGCACAGCTACGCGCGGCACTGGGGCGCCTGCGCGCCGGCCGGTTCGATGTCTGGGTCACGCACCAGGTCAACATGAGCGCACTCACAGGGCAACGCATGACCATGGGCGAGGGCCTGCTGGTCAATGCGCAAGGCAAAATGATCGCCCGCATTCCTTTTGTCTGACCTTCCATGCTGAAAACGCAAGACTCTTTCAACTACGGCCCCTATCTGCGCCGTCACATTCGCACCGTGCCTGACTGGCCGGCGCCTGGCGTACAGTTTCGCGACATCACGCCGCTACTGCAAAACCCAAAGGTTTTTCGCGTGCTGATTGACGCCTTTGTGCACCGCTATATGGACCCGGCCCTGCGGCCGGATGTGGTGGCCGGGCTTGACGCACGCGGCTTCATTCTGGGTGCGGTAGTCGCCTATGAGTTGAATGTGGGCTTTGTGCCGATCCGAAAAAAGGGCAAGCTGCCTTTCTCTACCGTTCAGGAAACCTATGAACTGGAATATGGCAGCGCCACCGTGGAACTCCACACGGACGCAGTCAAACCCGGCGAC
>JAUSDK010000273.1 GCA_030650875.1 Polaromonas sp. | reverse complement strand
GACCCACCCGGAGAAAATCCGCGCCATGCGCCTTGTCCAAAGTTCACTGCACCAAGAAGCTGCCAAAACGCTGCGCGAGCAGATTTTTGCCGGTCAGCTGCCGCCTGGCAGTTTTCTGGACGAGGTTGCCTTGTGTGAGCGTCTGGAAATCTCGCGCACGCCGCTGCGTGAAGCGCTCAAGGTCCTGACGGCCGAAGGGCTGCTGCGCCACGAACCCCGGCGCGGCTGCTTTGTCAATGAAGTGAGCGAGCAGGACCTGGACGAGATTTTCCCGGTGATTGCCATGCTGGAAGGGCGCTGCGCCTTTGAAGCGGCGCGCAAGGCCAGCGACGCCGACCTGGCCGCGCTCGACAGCCTGCACGAGCGGCTCAGGGAATACGCCCAGGCCGATCGCATCAACGACTACTACGCCACCAATCTGACTATCCATGAGGCCATCATCACCCTGGCCAACAACCGCTGGCTGGCCCAGGCGATTGCCGATTTGCGCAAGATCCTCAAGCTGGCCCGGCTGCAGCAGCTGCATGCGCCGGGGCGGCTGGCGCAAAGCCTGAGCGAACACCTGGCGATTTATGCGGCCCTGCGCGCACGCGACAGCGCAGGCGCCGATGAGGCCATGCGCGGCCACCTGATGCGCCAGCGCGACGCGCTGCGCGAACTCACACGTACCCAGAAAAGCAGGTTATTGGCATGAACACTTCAGACTGGCTCAGCCGCAGCGTCTCCCGGCTGCTGCCCGCTACAAATCCTAAAGAAAAAGGGGCTGCAGCCCCGGTGCAGGCTGCGCAAGCATCTGCAAAACCAGGCGCAACGCCGCCGGCTGCGGCCAAGCCCGCCGCCGGCAGTGCGCGCCCAACTATTCGCTCCACCCGTGAGCGCCTGCAGGCCACGCTGAGCGAAAAGGACGAAGCCTTGTCGCCGCGCGTGCTGCGCCGTACGCTGCAAGAGTTGCAGGCGATCATCGACCCGCGCGTGAGCGAGGTAGAGGGCGGCCGGCGTGCCATGGATGTGGCCAACTGG
>JAUSDK010000188.1 GCA_030650875.1 Polaromonas sp. | reverse complement strand
ACAAAGCGTCATCGACGAATTGACGCTGGGCGAGCCCTGCGTTTTGTCGACGGGTGGCGGGGCGGTGTTGCGGCCGGCCAATCGCGAGCACTTGAAACAGCGCACCCAGGCGGTGTACCTGCACTCGGCGCCCGAAGAGGTTTTTCGACGGTTGCGGCACGACCGGAATCGCCCGCTGTTGCAGGTGCCTGACCCGTTGGCGCGCTTGCGCGAGCTCTATTCGCTGCGCGACCCGCTGTACCGCGAAAGCGCCCGGTTTGTGGTGGAAACCGGGCGGCCTTCGGTGGCTGCACTGGTCAACATGGTGGTGATGCAGCTTGAGCTGGCGGGTGTTCTTTCCGCGCCTGGCGCCTGACGCATCATTTGCTGCAGGCGCCACGCGGATGCAGCACGGTATGACGGCGAAGTGCAGTGATGCGGGCCCCAGGGCGCCGTACGGACCGGCAGAGCCTCTACACTTGTGTCATGTCTTCAAATTCCCTCCTGACGACGCAGCAGGTTTTCATTGACCTGGGCGAGCGCAGCTACCCCATCACCATTGGTGCCGGCCTGCTGGGTGATCCTGGCGCTTACCTGAATCTGCCGAGTGCAAGCACCGCACTGATTGTGTCGAATGACACGGTGGCCCCTCTTTATGCCCAGTCCCTGCAGCTGGCACTACAGGGGCATTACAAAAAGGTGTTGCAGGTGATTCTTCCCGACGGGGAGGCACACAAGGACTGGCCCACCCTGCAACTGATTTTCGACGCCCTGCTGGCCAACGGCTGTGATCGCAAGACCGTGCTTTTTGCGCTGGGCGGTGGCGTGGTGGGTGACATGACGGGATTTGCGGCAGCTTGCTATATGCGCGGTGTGCCGTTTGTGCAGGTACCCACCACCTTGCTGGCGCAGGTGGACTCTTCGGTTGGTGGGAAAACGGCCATCAATCACCCGCTGGGCAAAAACATGGTGGGCGCGTTTTACCAGCCGGAGCGGGTGATCTGCGACCTGGACGAGCTCCAGACCGTGCCCCCGCGCGAGTTGAGCGCCGGGCTTGCGGAGATCATCAAGTACGGACCGATTGCCGACATGGCTTTTCTGGACTGGATCGAGACAA
>JAUSDK010000183.1 GCA_030650875.1 Polaromonas sp. | reverse complement strand
TGCTTGAAGCTCTCGCCGCCGTTGTGGGCAATCGCCTGCAGCGCCGGGCACAGCCGCTGCAAGGCTGCAAAATCATTCACCACCGGGCGGCGGATGGCGCTGTCCAGGCTGCCTTCGCGCTCGCAGGCGGCATACACGTCCCACAGGCCCAGCTGCCGGGCCAGCAGCCATTCGCTACGAATTTTATAGCCATCCTCTCCCGTTCCTATTGGCATGGAAGGCCAAATAGCTTGCAAAATCTTCCAGAAGTGGTTTTGCGGGTGCCCATAGTACTGCTGCGCCGCCAGCGAGGCCACGCCCGGGAAGCTGCCCAGTATCAGCAGGCGGGTCTGGCCAGAGACCAGGGGCGGCAGGCCTGTCAACATGCAATCAGCCCCTGCAGCTTGGGCAAGGCCTGCAGCGCATTCGCCGTCGTTGCCCGGGCCAGCGCTTCAAGCGGCATGCCGCGCAAGTCGGCCACCTGCTGCGCGATGCGCGACAACTCGCCCGGCTCGTTGCGGCCCTGCGCCACGCCCGTTTCACGCTGCGCGGCCGGGGTGTAAAGCCAGTGCGGCGGCATGTCGGGCGCGTCGGTTTCCATCACCAGCGCCTCCAGCGGCAACGTGGCGGCCAGGCGCCGGAGCTGGCGCGCTGCGTCATAGGTCAGCGCGCCGCCAAAGCCGAGCTTGAAACCCAGCTTGATGAATTCGAGCGCTTGCTGCTCGCTGCCATTGAAGGCGTGGGCAATGCCGCGCCAGCCGCCTTCAGGCGCCAGCGCGCGCAAGTGCTTGAGCAGCTGGTCGGCCGAGCGCCGCACGTGCAGGATTACGGGCAGGCCGTGCTTGCGCGCCAGCTTGAGCTGCGCGCGGTAAAAATGGTCCTGGCGCTCACGCAGGGGGCTTTGGGCCAGCGCAGACACAAAATAATCAAGGCCGATTTCGCCCACGGCCACCAGGCGCAGGTCGGACTGCCTGCGTTCCAGCTCGTCATCGAGCGCCAGCAGGTCGTCTTCGTGCGCCTCGGGCACGTACAGCGGATGAATTCCCAGCGCGTAGCTGAAGGAAAAATCATGCGCCAGCTTGCGTACGGCGCCAAAGTTGGCAACCTGGACCGCCGGCAGCACGCAATGCATCACCCCGCAATCAAGCGCGCGGGCGCGCACCAACGCCACGTCGGCGGAAAATTCGCTGGCGTCGAGGTGGCAATGGGTGTCAATCCAGAAGGTCATGCAGAGCGACCACCATACACCGTTTGGCGACTGAAACACAAACATGCGTGCAGGAACGAAAAAATCGTGCTACGGTGCAATTGTTATTTGGCGGGTTGTTGACCCGGTTTTGACTTAGCCCTTACAGGTGAACGGATGCGAAGGCCTGCCCTTTACAGTAGCTCCCGCCGCGCCAGCCACGATACCGATGGCGGTAGCGGCCCGGGCGACACGCATCCAGCCTCATCGCCTGCGCCGCAAACCCCTTCCCGCTGGTCACGCCGGCAGCAGCGCGCCTCAACCCATCAGATTTACCTGCTCTGGTCCGTGGTGGGTCTGCTGGCCTTGATGCTGGCCCTCAGCCTGGCCGTCCCGCTGCGGCCTGCGGCGCGCCCGCTGACCCAGAAAGACATCAATGCCGCCGTCCTGAAGACGCTGGAAACCACGGTGCTGCCCTCGGCCGCAGCCAAGGCCTATGGCGCCATCATTCCATCGGTGGTGCGCGTGGTGGGCCTGGGGAAAAGCGCCAAAAACAAAGACGGCAAGGAAGACGCCGAACGCAGCGTTGGCACCGGCGTGGTCATCGTGGACAAGGGTGTCATCCTCACCAACCTGCATGTGGTGGAAGGCGCCCACACCATCAAGGTCACGTTTGCGGACGGTCTGGAGTCCACCGCCAGCATCACCGGCGTGCAGCTGGAAAATGACCTGGCGGTGCTGCAGGCGCACAAGATTCCCGACGACCTGGTGGCCGCCACCCTGCGCTCCACGGCCGACCTGGCGCCGGGCGATCAGGTCGTCGCGGTCGGCTACCCCTTCGGCATTGGGCCTTCCGCGTCAGCCGGCGTCATTTCGGGGCTTCAGCGCACCTTCCGCTCACCCGAAGGCAAGCAGCAGATTCCCAACCTGATCCAGTTCGACGCGGCCGCCAACCCCGGCAATTCGGGCGGACCGCTGGTCACCATGGACGGCGAGGTGATTGGTATCGTGACCGCCATCTACAACCCTAACCAGCAACGCACCTTTGTCGGCATCGGGTTTGCCGTGCCGATTGAAAACGCCGCCGCTGCAGCCGGCGTGCCTCCCTTCTGAAGGACCTGTATGGACTCGAACCGCCTGGATCACCTGCCCACCGGCCATGACGCCACCGCCCAGTTGATGGAGCAAATCCTCTACGAGGTCAAACGCGTGGTGGTCGGGCAGGACCGCTTTCTGGAGCGCATCATGGTCGCCATCCTGGCGCAAGGCCACCTGCTGGTGGAAGGCGTGCCCGGGCTGGCCAAGACCCTGACCATCAAAACCCTGGCCAACACCATCCAGGGCAACTTCAAGCGCATCCAGTTCACGCCCGACCTGGTGCCGGCCGATTTGGTGGGCACCAGGATTTACAACCAGAAAACCGGCGACTTCAGCACCTCCCTGGGCCCGGTGTTCACCAACCTGCTGCTGGCCGACGAGATCAACCGCGCGCCCGCCAAGGTGCAAAGCGCGCTGCTGGAAGTGATGCAGGAGCGGCAGGTGACGATTGCCGGCGTCACGCACAAGGTGCCTTCGCCCTTTCTGGTGATGGCGACGCAAAACCCGATTGAAACTGAAGGCACCTACCCGCTGCCCGAAGCGCAGGTGGACCGCTTCATGATGAAAGTGCTGGTCGGCTACCCCACCGACGAGGAAGAGTTCGTGATTGTCCAGCGCGTCACCGGCCCGGCCGTGGCGGTGTCTGCAGTGGCGACCACCGACCAGCTGGCCGCGCTGCAGGCCGAATGCCGGCGCATTTACGTGGACCCGTCGCTGGTGCAGTACGCAGTGCGGCTGGTGTCTGCCACGCGCGACCCTGAAAAGCAGGGCCTCAAGGAACTGGCACGCTTCATCACCTTCGGCGCCAGCCCGCGCGCCACCATCAATCTGACCGAAGGGGCCCGGGCGCTGGCCCTGCTGCGCGGCCGCAGCTATGCCCTGCCGGAAGACATGACGGATTTGATACCCGATGTGTTGCGACACCGCCTGGTGCTGTCGTACGAAGCGCTGTCCGAAGGCTTTTCCGCCGACCAGATTGTGGAAAAGATCATGGCCAGAATCCCGCCACCTGCCAAGCCGCTTGCCCATGAAAAACTCGCGGCCTAGAAATAGCGCCCCCACGCTCCCCGCTTCGCGTGGTTCGCGGCCCCCCGAGGGGGCTGGCCTTGCTTGGGGCGGCCCGGCGCGCCGGCCTGTCGCCCCCACGCTCCCCGCTTCGCGTGGCTCGCTGCCCTTGCAGGGCGACACGCCGCCAGAGGCGTCGCATCTGCAGGCTGTCCAAGCCCGCGCAGGCGGGCTCGGAGCCGCAGCCTGCAGCCCCGAGGGGGCCGCTGCGCCTGCGGCCCGGCAGAGCCGGTTCCGCGGCCCTGACTTGCAGGAAGCGGCTGCCTCTGGCCAGGACGATGTCCCTACGCTGGTCGCTTCATCGACCGATCTCGGCCTGGAAGGGCTGGTGTTCTACACCACTGGCCGCATGACCAGCGAAATGGTGATCAAGTCGGCGCAGATGGGCGTGCCCGTCGTGGTGTCGCGCAGCGGCATTACGCAGATGGGGCACCAGGTCGCGCAAACGGTGGGCCTGTGCGCGATTGGCCGTGCCACCAACAAGCGTTTTGTCTGCTACAGCGGGGCGCAGCGCCTGACGCTGCAGCCGGGCCTGGTGGTCAAACCGGATGGGGCGCTTGAGGCGGCCCGGCAACGGGTTCCCCTGGCGCTTGAGTAAGCTTGCGCTCTGTGCCTGTGCCGCAATTCCTTGCGGCCTGCTGTTTGCCCCTTCTGCGCTAAGGTTAGCCCCATGAACTCCCTTTTCCTGAAACTTGGCTGGCGAACCCTGCTGCGCGATTTGCGCGCGGGCGAATTGCGCCTGCTGATTGTGGCGGTGACGCTGGCGGTGGCGGCCCTCACGGCGGTTGGCTTTTTTGCGGACCGGCTCAAGGGCGGCTTGCAACGCGACGCCCAGCAACTGCTGGGCGGCGATGCCGTGCTGCGCAGCGACGGCCAGACCCCGGCGGCCTTTATCGCCAAGGCCCAGGCGCTGGGTCTGAAAGCGGTCACGACCGTGACCTTTCCCACCATGGGCCGCGCCCCCGATGAAAACGGCGGCGCCAGCAAACTGGTGGCCTTCAAGGGCGTGCCCGACGGCTACCCGCTGCGCGGCAGCATGAAAGTGGCCGACAGCCTGGACGGCGCGGGCCAGATGACGCGCGACATTCCGGCACCGGGAACGGCCTGGGCCGATGCGTCGCTGCTCGATGCGCTGGGCCTGAAGCTGGGCCAAACCCTGCTGATGGGCGAGGGCCGTTTCACGCTCACCCGCGTCATCGTGCAGGAGCCCGACCGGGGCGCGGGCTTCATCAGCTTTTCGCCGCGCGTCATGGTCAACCAGCTTGACGTGGCCGGCACCGGCCTGATCCAGCCCGCCAGCCGTACTAACTATCGTTTTGCCGTGGCTGGCGAAGCGGCGACGGTCAAGGCCTACGTGAGGTGGGCCACCGACGAGATCAAGAAGCCCGGCACCGAGTCCAGCATCCGGGGCGTGCGGCTGGAGTCGCTGGAAAGCGGCAGCCCCGAGATGCAGCAGACGCTGCAGCGCGCCGAAAAATTCCTGAACCTGGTGGCCCTGCTGGCCGCGCTGCTCAGCGCCGTGGCGGTCGCCATCGTGGCGCGCAGCTTTGCCGCCAAGCACCTGGACGACTGCGCCATGCTGCGGGTGCTGGGCCAGCCGCAGCGCACCATAGCGCTGGCTTACGCGTTTGAGTTTGTGGTGGCGGGGCTGTTTGCCAGCGCGCTGGGCGTGGCGCTGGGCTATGCCGTGCATTACGGCTTTGTGCTGCTGCTGGCCGGGCTGGTTGAAACCGCGCTGCCGGCGGCCACGCTGTGGCCCGTGGTGTTTGGCATGGGCATGGGCCTGACCTTGCTGCTGGCCTTTGGCCTGCCGCCGGTGCTGCAACTGGCCCAGGTGCCGCCGCTGCGCGTGATTCGCCGCGATGTCGGCAACCTCAAGCCGGCGTCGCTGCTCGTGCTGGGGCTGGGCATGCTGGGCTTTGCCGCCTTGCTGGTGGCTGCCAGCAACGACCTGAAGCTGGGCTTGATTGCCGTCGGCGGATTTATCGGTGCCGTGGGGGTGTTTGCCGCCGCCAGCTTTGGCGCCGTCAAGCTGCTGCGGGCCAGCGTGAACGAAGCCACCGCGCCGCGCTGGATGGTGCTGGCCACGCGGCAGTTGTCGGCCCGCCCGGTCTATGCCGTGGTGCAGATCAGCGCGCTCGCCGTGGGCCTGCTGGCGCTGATGCTGCTGGTGCTGCTGCGCACCGACCTGATCAGCAGCTGGCGCCAGGCCACGCCGGCCGATGCGCCCAACCGTTTCGTCATCAACGTTCAGCCGGATCAGGGCGAGGCTTTTCAGAAAGCCTTGCGCGCAGGCGGCGTGACCCAATTTGACTGGTATCCCATGATTCGCGGCCGCCTGGTCGCCATCAACGGCAAGGCCGTGACCCCCGACGATTTTGAAGGCGACCGCCCCAAGCGCCTGCTGGACCGCGACTTCAACCTGTCCAACAGCGAGCAGCCGCCCAGCCACAACCAGGTCGTGGCGGGCCGCTGGACACCGGGTGAAAAAGACGCCGTCAGCGTGGAAGAAGGCCTGGCCGAAACGCTGGGCCTCAAACTCGGCGACCGCCTGCGCTTTGACATGGCCGGCCAGCTCAGCGACGCCACCATCACCAGCCTGCGCAAAGTGGACTGGAGTTCCATGCACGTCAACTTTTTTGTGATGTACCCGGTGGCCCAATTGCCTGACGTGCCGGTGACCTACATCAGCGCCTTTCGCGCGCCCGAGCCCGTGCCGGCGTCCGGTGCCGCCGTGGCCGGCGGCCAGCCCCGGCCGCAGAGTTTTGACAACCAGCTGGTCCGGGCCTTTCCGAACATCACCAACGTCGACATGAGCAGCACCCTGAACCAGGTGCAGCGCGTGCTCGACCAGGTGATTCGCGCGGTCGAATTTTTGTTCGGCTTCACGCTGGCGGCCGGCCTGGTCGTGCTGTTTGCGGCCATCACGGCCACGCGTGAAGAGCGCGCCCGCGACTTCGCCATCATGCGCGCCGTCGGCGCCCGGGCCTCGCTGCTGCGCCAGGTGCAGCGCGCCGAACTGGTCGGCGTGGGGCTGCTGGCGGGTTTTCTTGCCTCGGTGGTGGCGCTGGCCGTGGGCTGGGGCCTGGCGCGCTATGTGTTTGGCTTCAACTGGACCGGTTCCTGGACCGTCCCCATTCTGGGCAGCCTGGCCGGCGCGGCGCTGGCACTGGCGGCCGGCTGGTGGGGCTTGCGCTCGGTGCTGAACACGCCCGTGGTTGAAACGCTGCGCAAAGCACAATAGACATTTTTTAGCATTTCTGAAAATTTATGCCACTTGAAGAAAAATTGGACCCAGCGACGCCCTCTGAAGCCCCGTTTGACTGGATAGGCGGCGAAGCCCGCGTCAAGGCGCTTGTGGAACGCTTTTACGACCTGATGGACCTGGAGCCCGCCTACACCGCGCTGCGCGCCGCCCACGGCAGCACGCTGGACAACGCCCGGCAACGCCTGTTCTGGTTTCTATGCGGCTGGCTGGGCGGCCCGCAGCACTACACCGAGCGCTTCGGCCACCCCCGGCTGCGCCAGCGCCACATGCCGCAACACACTGGCGGCGGCAGCATCGGCATCAAGGAGCGCGACCAGTGGCTGGCCTGCATGGACCAAGCCATGCGGGAAACGGGCGTGGACGACGCCCTGCGCACCCGGCTCAACGCCTCGTTTTTTCAGACGGCCGACTGGATGCGCAACCGGGGTGAGTAAGCCCCGGCGGTTTTTTGTATTTGCTGGCGATCAAAAATACAGCGCTTAGCGCTCGCCGATCAGGCGCTGGCCGTTTTGGCCTGCACCACATTCAGCGGCGGCGTGCCCGGCTTGAACAGGGACGCCAGCTGTTGGCGCAGTTCTGGCGAGTCGGTGTGGCCGTGCACGGCGACGGCATGTTGCACGGCGGCCTCCAGTAGCTCCTTGTCGTTGTCGGCTGACATTGCGACGCTGCAGTTCATGATGCTGGGGAAATCCCGGCAATCAATGTATTGGCGTGACATGATGATTCCTTTCAGGGAGATGCTTCATCCATCAGGTTGAACGGCGTCCGGGCGGTGCGCCCGGTCACCATCCCACCTCCTGCGCGCTTGAAGCGGGCGTGCAGATAAATATCTTGAGGCGAAAAGCACTACCTTGCCAACCAGGTGTCGCTTGTCTTTGCGCCGCTTGCTTCCTATACTGAAATGCAGGATCAGGCAGCTACCCATGGCGACATGCTGAAGTCAACAAGGCAAGTTGCCAATACGCAGCAATGCGTATGCAAGATCCACTGGAGCAGCGCCATGAAGCACCTCACCCGGGACGACTACGCCAGCGCTTTGGAGGTGCTTGCGCGAGTCGAGGCGCAGGCGGATAACTGTGACAGTTTTGCGCATGCGGTGGTGCAGGCGCTAAGCGATTTCGTGGACTCTGAACGGACAACGCTTTCAGTCTGTGATCTCATGACGGGTCAACGTCAGACGGTGGGCGCGCCCGGCGGGCTCCAATATGCCATCGCGTTACCGCTTTTCCGGGACCACCTGACTCGGGTGAGCATCGTGCTGAACCGGCGAGGCCTTGACTTTGACGAGCGCGACCTTGAGCGGCTGGAACTGTTGCGGCCGCATCTTGCCTTTATGTACCTCCATGCATGTCATGCACGTCATGCATGCAAGGCTGTTGCCGCACCAAAGGATGACACGCCGCTGCCGCCCATGCAGATGCCACCCGACATCAGTGCGCCGGTCCTGACACAGCGCGAGGCCGATGTGATGCGCTGGCTGGCCTGCGGCAAGACGGATGCTGAGATTGCGGCGTTGTTGGCCATCAGTCCACGCACCGTGCAAAAACATCTGCAGCACATCTACGTGAAGCTGGGCGTGGAAACGCGCACGGCAGCGGTCATGCGCGCCCTTGCGATCTGCGAGCATTCGCGTACCAAGTGAGATGTTGTTTGATTGAAAGTGCCCACCTGGTTGAATGGCCGCCTGGTGCCCCCCGCCCTTACGCCAGCAGCACCACCAGCGCCCCGGCGCCGCCCTCGGCCGGCCTGGCCTGTACAAAGGCCAGCACCTCCTGCTTTTGGATCAGCCAGCCTTGCACCCGGCCCTTGAGCACCGGGGTTTTGCCGGGCGAGCCCAGGCCTTTGCCATGCACCACGCGCACGCAGCGCACGCCGGCCTTGTTGGCTTCGCGGATGAATGCGCCCAGCGCTTCGCGGGCGTCCTCGCGGCGAAATCCGTGCAGGTCGAGCTGGCGCTGAATGCTCCAGTTGCCCCGGCGCAGCTTGCGCACCACGTCCGGTCCCATGCCGGGGCGGCGAAAGCTCAGCGACTCGTCGGTGTCCAGCAGCGTTTCAGCGTCAAAGTCGTCAGAGATGGCTTCCTGCATCACGGCCTGCTCGTCGCGCTGCGTTTGCGCCGGGATGGGCGCAGGTAAAACCCGCTGAACCCTGGCCCGGTGGCCGGGCAGGTGCTTGAGCGCCAAGGCCTTGACCGGGCCAATGGTGTGCGCGAACAATTCTTTTTCGGCTTTCAGCCGGGCTGCATCGGCCAGGCGGGCGGCCGCAAGCGCTTGTTCCAGGCGGGCGCGGGCGTCGATTTCACGCTTGACGGCCTTGAGGTCTTTCAAGTCCCTGAGCGGGCGGCCTTTGGCGTCTTTAAGGTCTTTGGGCGGTTTGGGGGCGGGCGCATTCATGGTGTGACGGGATAGGAATGTCCGATGCTAAAGCAGTCCCAGCTCTGCCATCGACACCGCCTGGGTACTGGTCACCACGAAGTGGTCAAGCACCCGCACATCGACCAGGCCCAGTGCGGCCTTGAGCGTGTGCGTCAGCGCCTCGTCGGCGCGTGACGGCTGGGCGGCGCCGCTGGGGTGGTTGTGGGCCAGCACCACGCTGGCGGCGTTCAGTGCCAGCGCCCGCACCACCACCTCACGCGGGTAGACGCTGGTTTGCGTCAGCGTGCCGCGAAACAGCTCCTCCAGCACGATCAGCCGGTGCTGGCTGTCCAGGAACAGCACCGCAAAAATCTCGTGCGGCCGGCTGCCCAGCTGCAGTTGCAGGTAGTCGCGCACCTCTTGCGGCGTGGAAAACAGCGTTTTTTCCTTCAGTTGCTCGGCCAGCGCCCGACGCGCCAGTTCCAGCACCGCCATCAGCTCGGCGCACTTGGCCGGGCCCAGCCCCTTGATGCCTTTGAGCGCCTGTTGCCCCGTGTGCAGCAGCCCGGCCATGCCGCCAAAGGTGGTCAGCAGCTCCTGCCCCATCTGCAGCGCGTTCTTGCCCGGCAGGCCGGTGCGCAGCAGCAGCGCCAGCAGCTCGGCGTCGCTGAGCGCGCCGGGGCCGCGGGCCAGCAGTTTTTCGCGCGGGCGGCTGTCTTCGGGCAGGTCTTTGAGCAGCATGGTGGAATCCGTCCAGTGACAGTGCAGGGGATGAACAGCGGCGACCAGCGCCGGCAACAGGGTAAGAGGGCCGGCAACAGGGCTGAAAAATCAGGCGCCGTTGCGGGCAGGCCCTTGTTTTCTACAATAGGGGCAGTTTACTAACACTTGTCAGCCGCCCTGGCTGGCCCGAAAGCCTTATGTCCACTCTGGAATCCCCCACGCAACCCGTCGTCCAGGCAGGCTCTTTCCTGACCCTGCATTACCGCATGGCCGCGCCGGACGGTGCCAATATCATCAACACCTTTGACGGCAAACCGGCCACGCTGAGCCTGGGCAACGGCGAGTTGTCGCCCGCGATCGAGCGGCGCCTGCTGGGCTTGCCCGAAGGGGCGCGCACCACGTTTGAGCTGGCCGCTGGCGAGGCGTTTGGCGAGCGCAATCCCGAGCTGGTGCAATGGGTGGCGCGCAAGCTGCTCAACGAACTGGGCGACCCCGACGAGCGCTACAGCGTGGGCGATGTGGTGCAGTTCCCCACCCCAGACGGCATGGGCCAGTACGCGGGTGCGGTTCAGCAGGTCAAAGCGGAGGGCGATGCGGTGCAGTTTGATTTCAACCACCCCCTGGCGGGCCAGCCCGTGGTGTTTGAAGTGCAGATTATTGGCGTCCTATGACCAGCAAGGACATCATGGGCGAGGAACAATTTTCCGACGGGCCGCCCCTAGGAAAATTAGCCCCCTCGGGGGGCAGCGCATTACACGAAGTGAACAGCGTGGGGGTCATTTTGCTGGCCGAACCGCGTGGTTTTTGCGCCGGCGTAGACCGGGCGATTGAAATCGTCGAGCGGGCGCTGACCAAGTTTGGCGCGCCGATTTATGTGCGCCATGAGATCGTGCACAATACCTACGTGGTGAACGACCTTAAAACCAAGGGCGCGATCTTCATTGAAGCTTTGTCCGACGTGCCGCCAGGCGCGACACTGGTGTTCAGTGCCCACGGCGTGAGCCGGGCCGTGCAGGAGGAGGCCAGGGCGCGCGGGTTCCAGATCTTTGACGCCACCTGCCCGCTGGTGACCAAGGTGCATGTGGAAGTGGCCAAGCTCAACAAGGAAGGCTACGAATTCATCATGATCGGCCACAAGGGCCACCCCGAAGTTGAGGGCACCATGGGCCAGCTCGACAGCGGCATTCACCTGGTGGAAGACGTGGCGGACGTGGCGCGAATTTCCCCCTTGCAGACCGAACGGCTGGCGGTGGTGACGCAAACCACACTGAGCGTGGACGATGCGGCCGAGATCAGCGCGGCCATCAAGGCGCGCTTCCCCCAGGTGCGCGTGCCCAAGCAGCAAGACATTTGCTACGCCACGCAAAACCGGCAGGATGCGGTCAAGGTGCTCAGCCCGCAGGTCGACATTTTGATTGTGGTCGGCAGCCCGACCAGTTCCAACAGCAACCGCCTGCGCGAGCTGGCCGCCAAACTGGGCACCGAAGCCTACATGGTCGACGACGCCAGCGAACTGCAGGAAGCCTGGTTTGAGGGCAAGGCGCGGGTCGGCCTGACCGCTGGCGCCTCGGCCCCGGACGTTCTGGTCCAGCAGGTGATTGACCGCATCAAGGCGCTGGGCGCGGTGTCGGTGCGCAAGATGGCCGGAATCGAGGAAACCCTCAAGTTCCCGCTGCCCAAGGGCCTGAAGCTCGATGCGCAGGGGCAGGCACTCGAAGTCAGTGGCAGTCTGCTTCACCATCAGGGCTGAAAGCTCTCTTGATGAATGCTGCAAAATATATAGCTGTTAATGCCCTTGGATATTGGGTTTTAACTGCTTTTAATATAAAAAATAAAACATCATGCTAGATATCAACCTGCTCCGTAAAGACATGCCTTCGGCCATTGCCCGGCTTGAAACCCGCAAGCACCCGCAAGCCTTCCTCGATGTGGAAGCCTTTCAGGCGCTGGAGGCCGAGCGCAAGGCGCTGCAGATCCGGACTGAAGAGCTGCAAAACCAGCGCAACACCCTGTCCAAACAGATCGGCCAGCTCAAGGCCAAAGGCGAAGACGCCAGCGCCGTGATGGCGCAGGTCAGCGCCTCCAAAGTTGAACTGGAAGCCTCCAGCGTGCGGCTGGAGCAGATGCAGACCGAGATGCAGACGCTGCTGCTGGCCGTGCCCAACCTGCCGCACGACAGCGTGCCGCACGGCCTGGGCGAAGCCGGTAACGTCGAGGTCCGCAAATGGAGTCCTGTCGAAGGCTTGGGCGGCGAGCCCCCGGCGCTGACGTTTGAAGTCAGGGACCATGTGGACCTGGGCCAGCCGCTGGGGCTGGACTTTGAGATGGGCGTCAAGCTCACGGGTTCGCGCTTTACCGTGATGAAAGGCTCGCTGGCGCGCCTGCACCGGGCGCTGGCGCAGTTTATGCTCGACGTGCAGACCGCAGAGCATGGCTACACCGAGTGCTACACGCCCTACATCGTCAACGGCGATTCGCTGCGCGGCACCGGGCAGTTGCCCAAGTTTGAGGAAGACCTGTTTGCCGTCAAAAAAGGCGGGCAGGAAGGCGCGCAAGAGGCCGAAAGCACGGCGCTCTACCTGATTCCCACGTCTGAAGTGCCGCTGACCAACTTTGTGCGCGACGAGATCGTGGCCGAGGCCGATCTGCCTTTGAAATTCACCGCCCACACGCCGTGCTTTCGTTCGGAAGCCGGCAGCTACGGGCGCGACACGCGCGGCATGATCCGCCAGCACCAGTTCGACAAGGTGGAAATGGTGCAAATCGTTCACCCGGAGACCAGCTACGACGCGCTCGAAGCCATGACGGGCCACGCCGAAGCCATTTTGCAAAAACTGGGCCTGCCTTACCGCGTTATGCTGCTGTGCACCGGCGACATGGGCTTTGGCGCCACCAAGACCTACGACCTGGAAGTCTGGCTGCCCGGGCAGCATGCCTACCGCGAGATCAGTTCGGTGTCCAATTGCGAAGCCTTCCAGGCCCGCCGTTTGCAGGCCCGGTTCAAGAATGCCCAGGGCAAAAACGAGTTCGTCCACACCCTGAACGGCTCCGGCCTGGCCGTGGGCCGCACGCTGGTCGCCGTGCTCGAGAACTACCAGCGCGCCGACGGCAGCGTGGATGTCCCTGTTGCGCTGCAGCCCTATATGGGCGGCTTGACGGTGCTTTCAGCGCCGGCCGTTTAAACAGGCTTGAGAGCCTGCTAGAATCACAAGTCGACAAAGGAGAGGTGGCAGAGTGGCCGAATGTACCTGACTCGAAATCAGGCGTACCGCAAGGTACCGTGGGTTCGAATCCCACCCTCTCCGCCAAATAGCCAAAACCTGAAAATAGTTAGTCAAATCAATGACTTGCGATTTTCAGGTTTTTTGCTTTTACCACATGGATTTACCACATTGATGCATTCGCCAGCCTAGAGTTTGAGGGCGACCCGTTGAGCTACAGTTACTCAGTTATAAATATAGGGCTGAGATGCTTAATGAAGTTTTTGCGCGACGATTCAACGAACTTGCCACCAAATTTCAAGGGCTTCCTTCCGAGAGGAGCGGCTCTGGCTATGGCTCAGAGATGCATTATTCCGGGGGTGTGTGGAAGCAGTGGGCAACAAGTGCTCAAAGCTTAATTCTGGCTGTGTACGGCAAGGAATCCCCACACTATCAAAACTTCATTGCCTCATACCAAAGTTGCCACGGCCATGACTATGACGTAAAGGAATTGGCTGGCTTGTTCTTGGGGGCTAAGGAAGACTTTGAAGGCGGATATATCTTCGATGTGGAACTGCGCGTATCGGGCGAAGTGTTCGGTGACTTCGTAGCGCTTGCAAAACAGTCATTATCTGAAGGGCATAAGGATGTAGCGGCAGTTCTCGCCTGTGCCGCACTTGAAGATGCTCTTAAGCGGTTTTCCATTGTTAATAGCTTGAATGTCGATAACAAGACAATGCAGGAAGTCGTTAATGGCCTGAAAAGTAAAGGTCTTGTAGCTGGTGCAATGAAGACCCTGTTGGATTCAATGCCCCGAATACGAAATCATGCCCTGCATGCTGAATGGGACAAGTTATCAGCCCCAGATGTAAGCGGTGTTATCGGCTTTGTTGAACAGTTTTTGTTAACAAAATTCAGTCAGTAAGCATCGCAGGTCTACCAAAAGTGGCTTATCAACATTGTCTTTCCCCCTGTGCGGAAGCCCCGCTTGGAGTTGGCCTCGATTGCGTCCCCTGTAGTGCAAGCCCTAATAATTAAAGTCTTTGCAGTCCTGAGAAGACATCGGAATCGAGAGGGCTTAGAGCGATGCCTTCAGCTTCTTATTGTACGGTGCGCCGTCTATGCGAGGATTTCCGCATGTTCAGTCGAGGAGTTTACGGCGATGATTCCCTCACTGTCCAGCTTCGGCAGTGCCTACCAAAAGAATCAAACATGCTCCTGTCTACTCGTGCCTTTTCTCTGGAATTTAATAGCCTGTCCAGCTTTGC
>JAUSDK010000268.1 GCA_030650875.1 Polaromonas sp. | reverse complement strand
GATGCCGCTTTCAAACTGGTGGTCGACATTGGCCCAGTGACCGACACGCCTGCGAAACGCAACGCCGCGGAGCTGGCTGAGCGCCAGCGCGTTGCCGAAGAGGCGATTCACAACAACCCGTATGTGCAGGACATGATCCGGAACTGGGGCGCAAAAATTGTCCCGGGCAGTATCAAGCCTCTTGCTGCCGGGCCGATATGATGGCGAGCAGTTTCTGTATTCAGAAAAAATCCAAACTCAAAGGAAAAAGTTATGTTTAACAAAGGACAACTTGCAGGCCTCATGAAGCAGGCGCAGGCGATGCAGGAAAACCTGAAAAAAGCGCAGGACGATCTGGCTTTTGTTGAAGTGACCGCAGAAGCCGGTGCCGGCCTTGTCAAGGTGACGATGACCTGCAAGCATGATGTCAAGCGCATCGAAATCGATCCGAGCCTGCTGACCGAAGACAAAGACATGCTTGAAGACCTGGTTGCTGCTGCTTTCAATGCCGCCGTGCGCAAGGCCGAAGAGGTTAGCCAGGAAAAAATGGGCAAGCTGACGTCCGGCATGCCGGCGCTGCCTGGCGGCATGAAGTTCCCCTTCTGATGGCTTTTGGCGTTTTGCGCAGGCTTGTCGCCCACAAGGTGCGGCGGCTTTTCCAGGGGGTCGAACAAGCCTGCTGCGCGCGCTAATGGCCGCCTCCAACGCTGTTGAGGGCTTGATCCAGGCCTTGCGCAAGCTGCCCGGGGTGGGTCTGAAGTCTGCCGCGCGCATGGCCTTTCATCTGATGCTGCACGATAAGCCCGCAGCCCTGCAGATTGCGCGGGCATTGGAGCATGCGGTGCACAGTGTCAGGCACTGCGAGTCGTGCAATACCCTGACGGAGTTGGTGGTGTGCGCGACTTGCGCCGATCCGCAGCGGGACCGCAGCACCTTGTGCGTGGTCGAAACCCCGGCGGATCAGGCGGCGCTGGAACGCACCCGGGCTTACCGGGGGCTGTACTTTGTATTGATGGGCAAGCTGAGCCCGCTCGATGGCGTCGGACCGAACGACATTGGCCTTCAAAAGCTGTTTGACCGGGTGGTGCCCAGGGATGAGGACGGCCAGCCTTTGCCGACGGCCTCGCGTGAGGTGAGGGAAGTCATTCTGGCGACCAATTTCACCGCAGAAGGCGAGGCCACGGCGCATGTGATTGCCCAGGCCCTGAAGAGCCGGGGCGTACAGGTGACGCGCCTGGCGCGCGGCGTGCCCGTGGGCAGCGAACTTGAATATGTCGATTTGGGCACGATCGCCCACGCGCTGGTTGACAGGCGCTGATTGCCGCGTCGACTGTCTGCTCGCCTCACGCGCAGAAACACACAACTATAAAAGGATCCATCATGGTAATTGCACACTTCACCGTCGCTTACTGGTGCGTCCTGGTCGCGGCCTTGTTACCCATGGTATGTGCGGGGATTGCAAAATCCGGCATGATGCGCACCCCGCCGCGCGAGGGCGGATTTGACAACAACAACCCGCGCGCCTGGTTGGCACAGCAGCGGGATTGGCGCGCCCGGGCCAATGCGGCCCAGGCCAACACGTTTGAGGCGTTACCGTTTTTCTTTGCCGCCGTCATCATTGCCCACCAGTTGCAGGCGGTGCAAGCCCGGTTGGACATCTTTGCCATCCTGTTTGTGTTTTTGCGGATGGCCTACGTGATCATGTACCTGGCCGATCTGGCCAAAGCCCGTTCGGCGATCTGGGCCCTGGCGCTGCTGGTGAACATCGGCATTCTTTTCTCAGGCTATCGGTAAGGCGGTAGCAGGAAAGCCGGCAGTTCTTGACTGCCGGCCGTCCTTTGGTGAAAACCCGCACGGGATGACCCCGATGCGGGTTTTTTTTCATGCCGCTAAGCTCATGGGATTAAAAAGAACAGGTCTTCGCATGAACCGCCAACCCCTTGTTTCGCGCCGATTTTTTGCAGGCAGTGCTGCATGGGCCGCAGCGACGCTGGCCTTTCCGGCTCTGCGTGCACAGTCCCGGATCGAGAAGTCAAAAATTGCCATTGCGGTGGGTGGCAAGGCGGCCTTTTTTTACCTGCCGCTCACCATTTCCGAGAAGTTGGACTACTTTAAAGCCGAAGGCCTGGAGGTTGAAATCATCGATTTTGAAGGGGATGCGCGCGCCTCGCAAGCGGTGGTCGGGGGGGCTGCCAACGTCTGCTCGGGGGTGTTCGAGCAGACCATCAGCCTGCAGTCCAGGAATCAGATGTTCCAGTCGTTCGTGTCTCAAGCCCGGACACCGCAGATTGCGTTCGGCGTCTCCAGCAAAAGCATGCCTGATTACAAATCCATCGCCGATCTGAGAGGCAGGAAGATTGGCGTGTCCGCCCCTGGATCGTCCAGCAGCATGATGGCCAGCCTGGTGGTGACCCAGGGAGGCTTGAAAGCAGGCGATGTGAGTTTCATTGCGGTGGGCGCATCTGCGGGCGCGCTGGCCGCAATTCGTTCCGGCCAGGTTGATGCGATAAGCCACACTGATCCGGTCATGACCATGCTGGAGCAAAAAGGCGATGTCAAGGTCATTAGCGATACCCGTACGCTCAAGGGGACGACGGAGGTTTTCGGCGGGCCGATGCCCGCGTCCTGCCTTTATGCGTCTGCCGAATTCATCCAGAAGAACCCCCATACCTGCCAGGCATTGGCCAATGCCATTGTTCACGGCCTGAAGTGGCTGCAGACGGCCGGGCCCGGAGACATCATCAAGACCATGCCGGAAAGTTATCTGCTGGGTGACCGCGCCCTGTATCTTGCGTCGTTCAACAAGGTGCGTGAGTCGATCTCGCCTGACGGGGTCATGCCGGACGAGGCCGCCCGTACGGCCCTGAAAGTACTCGCCCGTCTGGATGCCGGTATCAAGGTCGACAAAATCGACCTTGATAAAACCTATACCAATGAGTTTTCAATCCGGGCAAAAGAGCGCTTCAAGGCCTGAACCGCCGCATACCCGCACGCTGCTGGCTGGCAAGCCCCCAAAGCATTGAAGTCAACGGGCATTTCCAACTGCTCCTGTCGTCCTACAGCTGCCCTTCGTGCGCTTGCGTAAAGTCAACATCTGCTTTCCGTTGGTAGCGTCCCTCTGTGAGGGAGGCGGCGGTGAGTTAGCCAGCAATCTTTAGGAAAAATCTTGAATCTCTCAAACAGCCTTAGCCCACTCATTTCCCTGATTGCGGGAATTCTCATTTTGGTGATTCCCCGCCTGCTGAACTATATCGTCGCTATCTACCTGATCATCATCGGGCTGATTGGTTTGTTCGGGTCGGGTTCACTTCGGCTGTAAGTCAGGATTCTCCCGGGCGCTTAGCGGCGCTTTTTCGATTTCACGATTGCCCGGCTGCTGCTGCGCTTCACCGCCTTGATGTTGCCGCGCCCTGGACGACTCGCAGGTGCTGCAGCACGATTAAGCGGCAGGAAGACCACGACCTGGTGTCCCAGCTTGAAAGCCGCTGACATGCCAACATCGTTCCATTCGGCGACGCTGGAAGGCAGCAAACCATAGCGTTTTGCAATGGTGGTGGCAGATTCACCCTTGCGCGCCTTGACCGTCGTGCGCCGCGTCAGGATTTCCGGTGCCAGGGAAACCTGGCCGTTGTCCGCAACATGACTGGTCACGTCACTCTCCAATTGGGCTGAGCGTGGCACCAGGAGCGTGGAGCCTGCCTTGATGAGCGTCCGGGGCGGTATGTTGTTGACGTCACGCAGGTCAGCTTCGCTCATGCCCGTGCGTTTGGCTGCTTCGGCGGGGTTCATGGTGCCGGGCGCGGTCCAAGCCGTCCAGCTGGCATATTGCCCTTGGGTATACGCATCAAAGTTGCGCTGAAACAAGGCCGCGTTGTCCCAGGGCAGCAAAATTTGAGGTGTGCCCGCTGCCAAAATGACGGGACGGTGAGCCGCCGGGTTCAGCGCCTTGAAGTCGGCAATTTCCACATTGGCAAGCTTGGCGGCCAAGGCCACATCGATATCCCGCGAAAGTCGCACTTGCTGAAAGTAGGGGTGGTTTTCAATCAATGGCAATTCAGAATTGAATGCTTGCGGGTTGGCGATGATATTTTTCACCGCTTGCAGCTTGGGCACGTAAAGCCGGGTTTCAGCCGGCATGTTGAGGTCCTCGTAGCCTGTGCCCAAACCGGCTTTCTGGTTCCTGGCGATGGCGCGGCCCACACTGCCTTCCCCCCAGTTGTAGGCCGCCAGCGCCAGGTGCCAGTCGCCAAACATGCCGTAGAGTTTTTGCAGGTAATCGAGCGCTGCGCGGGTAGACGCCAGCACGTCCCGGCGGTCGTCGCGGAAAACGTTTTGCTTCAGGTCAAAGTATTTTCCGGTCGCGGGCATGAACTGCCACATGCCGGCGGCTTTGGCGCTGGACACCGCCTGGGGGTTGAATGCGCTCTCAATAAAGGGCAGCAGGGCCAGCTCAGTCGGCATCTGGCGCATTTCAAGCTCTTCAACAACGTGAAAGAGATATTTGCTGGAGCGCTCGGTCATGCGCTGAATGTATTCAGGCCGTGTCGAATACCACTGCTCGCGATCCGTCACCAGCTCGTTTTGCAAGTCGGGCATGGCAAAGCCGCGGCGAATGCGGTCCCAAAGCTCCTTTGGGGGCTCGGTCGACGCTATCTTTTGAGATCCCGCCTTGCTCTTCGTGATGGCCTGCAGCGGTCCATTGGGGATTTGCGGCTTGGTATTTGCGTCTGATCCGGTCATTAGAACCGGATCACCCGGCATGCCCAGTGGGGTGGCGCAGCCGGTCAGCCCTGCCGCAGCAAAGAAGAGCGCCAGTAGAGCAATACGGGATTTGAAGGTCGCGATAGCGCCGAAGATGGCTGCGTTTCGGTCGTGAGGTGTCATTTGAATTGGTTTTTCCACTGCCTTATGGCGGCAAATACAGACGTCTCGTCATGGGCTGCGGGATTAAAGCGGCGAGCTGCCGCAATGATCGCAGCGTGCCGGGTACGCAAAAAAGGGTTGATCAGGCGTTCCTGCGCGATGGAGGTCGGCAGCGTCGGCTGGCCCGCCTCGCGCAAGTGCGCGCAGTGCGCTTGGTAAGCCACCAGGTCGGCATTGCCGGGCTCCACGGCCAGCGCAAAACGCAGGTTGCCCAGCGTGTACTCGTGAGTGCAGCATACCTGCGTGTCGCCCGGCAGGGCGGCGAGCGTGTCGAGCGAGGCCAGCATTTGTGCCGGTGTACCTTCAAACAGGCGACCGCAACCACCTGAAAAAAGCGTGTCGCCGCAAAAAAGTAGCGGCTTGCCGTTGACGTCGGGCGTGTAGAACGCAATATGACCCGAGGTGTGGCCCGGCACGTCCAGCACCTGAAACGCCAGGTCCAGCACGTTCACGGTGTCACCGCCCTGCAGCGGCGTGAAAGGCTCTGGAATGCGCTCGGTGGCCGGGCCAAAAACCTTGGCTCCTGTGGCCTGGCGCAGCGCATCGACGCCCCCTGTGTGGTCTGCATGATGGTGGGTGACTAGAATCGATGTCAACTCTAGCGCATGCTGCTTCAGTGTGCGCAGCACAGGCTCGGCATCGCCTGGGTCCACAACCAGAGCGCGCTGGCCGTCATGCAATAACCAGAGGTAATTGTCGGCAAAAGCGGGGATGGGAATCAAATACATGAAGTGGTTTCGATGAACTCGCAAATTATAGGGTTGACCGATTGGCTGAAGACGCCACCAGGCGCGTACTTGATGCGCTGGGAACGTGCGCGGTTTGCCGAGGCCGTGGGCGATATATTTGGCTACCATGCCTTGCAGCTGGGCTTGCCTGAACTTGATGCACTTGAGGCCAACCGCATGCCTCACAAGTGGCTTGCCCTGGCATCTTCTCCACCCGGCGCGGCACAGTCCTTTTTGTCAGAGTCAAAGGCTAGTGCGACCGGCACGCTCGCCATAAGTTCCCCTCGTGCTGCGTTGGTGACCGATTCGGGGGCGCTACCCTTTCCCGAAAGCAGCCTTGACCTCGTGGTGTTGCCGCACACACTGGAGTTGGGTGGCGATCCGCATGCCACCTTGCGCGAGGTCGAGCGCGTACTGGTTCCCGAAGGGCGAGTCGTCATCAGCGGTCTTAACCCCACCAGCCTGTGGGGGCTGCGACAGCGTCGTGGCCATGCTTTTCAGCGCTGGGGTTGCGAGGATCTGTTTTTACCCAGGACGGGTGAATTTATCGGTTACTGGCGTCTTCGGGACTGGCTGAGGCTGCTCAATTTTGAGGTAGAGTCTGGGCGCTTTGGTTGCTACCGTCCGGCACTGGTCAGCCAGCAGTGGCTCGATCGCTTCGCCTGGATGGACTCGGCCGGCGAACGCTGGTGGCCGATTTTTGGCGCTGTCTATTTTTTGGTGGCGGTCAAGCGCGTGCGCGGGGTCCGTTTGCTGGAGCCCGGCTGGAAGGCGCACAAAGCCACGGCAGCGGCCCCCGCCGCCGTCGCCAATAAAGGGTCTGCAATCCGGAGCGGGCGTTAGCGCCAGGTTTGCACACACACCAGGCCCAGGCCTGATATTTTTCTGAAATCAACAAGCCACGCATGAACGATTCAACGCTGCATACAAGTCCACAAAAAGTGGTGATCTACACCGATGGCGCCTGTAAAGGCAACCCCGGGCCGGGTGGCTGGGGCGCGCTGCTGACATCGGGAGACACTGTGAAGGAGTTGTTTGGCGGCGAGCTGGGGACCACCAACAACCGCATGGAAATGACCGCCGTCATTGAGGCGCTGGCGGCGCTCAAGCGACCCTGCTGCGTCACGCTCTACCTGGACAGCGAATACGTGCGCAAGGGAATCACCGAGTGGATCCACGGCTGGAAAGTCCGGGGCTGGCGCACCGCCGCCAAGACGCCTGTAAAAAATGTCGACTTGTGGCAGCGCCTGGATGCGCTGATCACCTTGAGCGGCCATGACGTGCGATGGCATTGGGTCAAGGGGCATGCGGGCGACCCGGGTAACGAGCGCGCCGATGCGCTGGCCAATAAAGGGGTGGAACGTGCCTTGGGCCGACTCTGACTTTTCAGTCTGCAATAACCGGGTATTTCAATGACAGACCGCCGTCCTGAAAACACCCGGACCGCGCGAATCCGCCAGTCGCTGCTGCGCAAGCTGCGGCATACGGCCCGGCTGTCGAGGCATTCTTTTCGGTTCGCCGTGTTTTTGGGCGGTGCGGCGTTTGTGGCACTGTTCTCGCTGGCCTTTGCCTGGCTGGCTGAGTTGATGCTGGACTGGAATCAGCAACTGGTCCGTGCCTACTGGTGGAGTGCCATCCTGGTGGTGCCGGGCGGCTTTGCCGTCCTGCGCTGGCTGACGCTGCGCATGGCGCCGCAGGCCCGCGGCAGTGGCATTCCGCAGGTCATTGCGGCCATGTCGCTGCCGGTCGGGCCGGCGCAGTCGCTGCTGGTGTCGCTGCCGCAATCGCTGTGGAAAATTGTGTTGACCGCCGGTGGCTTGCTGGCCGGTGCCTCTATTGGCCGCGAGGGACCGTCGGTGCAGGTCGGCGCGGCCGCCATGCTGGCGTGGGGCCGCTGGTGGCAGGCTCGCGGCGGCGCTGCCCTGGGCTTTCGTCCGGAAGCGCTGATTGCCGTGGGTGCGGCCGGTGGCCTGGCAGCGGCCTTCAACACGCCTTTGGCCGGCGTCGTGTTTGCCATTGAGGAGTTGAGCCGGGGTACGGCGATGCGCTGGGACCGGCTGGTGCTGTCAGGTGTGCTGGCCGCGGGCTTTCTGTCGCTGGCCGTACTGGGCAACCACACCTATTTGCCGATCACAGAGTCCATTCTTGCCCTGCACACCTCCTGGACGGCCATCATGCTTTGCGCGCTCGTCAACGGCGCGCTCGGTGGGCTGTTTGCCAAAGCCTTGCTGGCCGGGCCATCTGGTTTCTTGCCGCTTCGGTGGCGCGCGCTGCCAACGCAGCGGCCCATTGCAGTGGCTGCTGGCTGCGGCTTGCTGGTGGCGCTGCTGGGCATGGCGGCGGGCGGGTCAACCTACGGCACGGGTTACGACCAGGCCGCGGCGCTGCTCAATGGCCAGGAGGGGCCCGGTATGGGTTTCGGCCTTGCGAAGCTGGGTGCAACGGTGGCCTCCTATTTCGCTGGCATTCCGGGGGGTATCTTCACGCCATCCCTGGCGATCGGGGCGGGCATCGGTGACAACCTGGCGCTTTTACTGCCCAATGAGGTGGACGCGCGACTGATCGCGCTGTTGTCCATGGCCGCCTTTCTGGCGGCGGCGACGCAGGCACCGATCACGGCGAGCGTGATTGTGATGGAAATGACCCGTACCCACGATTTGACGCTGTTGCTTCTGGCCACGACGCTGGGTGCGTCCTTTGTGGCGCGGCAATTTTGTCCCAGGCCTTTCTACCACGCCGTCGCCCGCCATTTCCGGCGCGAAGCCGTTGCAGTGGCGCAAGAACCACAAGACAAGCTGCCGCGCTAGCAGGTGCCCTGTACGCATGCGCCAGGCCGCAATTGGTAAAGATGCAGTAAAGCCGACACGGCACCCCTGTCAAAAACTTTGAAGCGCTGCGAACACCGGGTAGTCCTGCTACAGTCAAAAATTGTTTCCATTTCTGACAAGTTTTCTTTTTCGGCGCATTCATGGCATCAAAAGCAATTTATACGGTCGTCGCGGTGGCTGGCATCGCAGCGGCTTCGGGCGCCGCGTGGTGGTATCAACAACCCAAGGCCCCCGATAATGCGTCCGGCATGTCGTCTGCAGCCGCGCCACCCAAGGGCGGCGCCAGTGGTGCTGGCCGCAATGGCGGTAGCGGCCGACCACCCTCGGTAGAAGCGGCCCGTGTTGATATGGCCCGGCTGACCGATGACACCCAGGCGGTGGGCAGCTTGCGATCGCGCCGTAGCGTGGTGTTGCGACCGGAAGTCAGCGGGCGCATTACGCGGCTCAATTTCACCGATGGCCAGCGCGTGCGCAAAGGTCAGGTGCTGGTGCAGTTTGATGACCAGCTTCAGCAGGCGCAAGTCCAGCAAAGCCAGGCTGAACTGTCGATTGCCCTGGCCAACCAAAAGCGCAACCAGGAACTGGTGGCGCAAAACTTCGTCAGCCAGCGCTCCCTTGATGAAAGCGCGGCCAACCTGCAGGTCGCCCAGGCCAAGCTGGCGCTGACCAGGGCCACGGCGGCGCGCCTGAAAATTGTGGCGCCCTTCGACGGTATCGCCGGTATTCGCCAGGTCAGCGCGGGGGACTACCTGAAGGATGGCGCCGACATCGTCAACATTGAAGACATAGAAGCCATTTATGTCGACTTCAGGTTGCCAGAGCGTTTTCAAGCCAAGCTCAAGCGCGGCCAGACGGCCATGCTGAACATTGATGCGCTGCCCGGCAAGCCATACCTGGCGCAGATACAGGCGATTGATCCCCTGATTGATGTCAATGGCCGCTCGGTCGGCGTCCGGGCCTGTATTGACAACCGCCAGCTGCAGTTGCGGCCCGGCATGTTTGCGCGGGTCAACACCGTCTTTGGCGTGAAGGAAGACGCCCGCGTGATTCCCGAAGAGGCGATTGTTCCGCAAGGCGGCAAGCAATTCGTCATCAAGCTGCTCAAGGGACCCAGCGAGCAGACCCGTACTACCCAGCGTGTGGAGGTCAAGGTGGGGCTGCGCAGTCCCGGCAAGGTGGAAATTCTTGAGGGTCTGGCCCCTGGTGACACGGTGATCACGACTGGTCAGCAACGGGTGCCGCGCGATGGCACCGTGGTCACGGTGGTGAGCCCGGCGGGCAACGGCACGCCCGGCAAAAAGGGCGGGCGGCCTGCGGCTGCCGCTGAAGCGCCCGCTGTTCAGGCGTCCGCGCCTGAACCTGTGCTTGCCCGCGCGCCGGCTGTGCCCGCGCCGCTGCCGGGGCCCAACCCCTGCGGCGCAGTTGTGTCCGATGCGCGCCCGGCCGCGGCGCCTGCGCCCATGCGCCGTGCAGCCCCGGCCAGCCCGGCACCGCGCGATCCCGCCTGAGCCCACTGAGCCCACTGAGCCCGCACAGGCACCGCCAAAGCCTGGTTTTAACTTGCGTCACTGACCCCACCGCCTCCTATGCAACTCGCTGAAGTCTCCATACGCCGTCCGGTGTTCGCCACCGTGCTGTCGCTGCTCATCGTGTTGATCGGCGCGGTGAGTTTTAACCGGCTGACCGTGCGCGAATACCCCAAGATTGACGAACCCGTGGTGACCGTGAGCGTGCGCTACGCGGGCGCGTCGGCCGAGGTCATCGAGTCGCAGGTGACCAAACCGCTGGAAGACTCGATTGCCGGCATTGACGGTGTGGACGTGATCACGTCCATCAGCCGAGCCGACCAGGCGCAGATCAGCGTGCGTTTCCGGCTGGAAAAAGACGCCGACGCTGCCGCCGCCGAGGTGCGCGATCGCACCTCCCGGGTCCGCAACCGCCTGCCGCAGGCGATTGAGGAACCCGTCATCGCCAAGGTCGAGGCCGATGCCTTTCCGGTCATCCAGCTGGCGTTTTCCAGCGAATCGTTGAGTCAGCTGCAAATTAATGATCTGGTCAACAATGTTGTCAAGCCCCGGCTACAGACCGTCACCGGGGTCGCCGACGTCCGTATTTTTGGCGAGCGCAAGTACGCCATGCGCGTCTGGCTGGACACCGACAAGCTCGCCGCCTACCGGCTGACCACGCAGGATGTCGAAGATGCGATTCGCCGCAGCAATCTGGAACTGCCGGCCGGCCGCATTGAATCGCAGCAGCGCGAGTTCAGCGTCACATCGCAGACCAACCTGCTCACGTCCGCCCAGTTCGGCGACATCCCCATCAAGACCAGCAACGGATTTTCTGTCAGGGTGCGCGATGTGGCCCGGGTCGCTGAAGGCGCGGCGGACGAGCGATCGGCTGTCCGGCTCAACGGCCGCTCTGCCGTGGCGGTCGGCGTCATTCGCCAAGCCACGGCGAATCCGCTGGATCTGTCCAAGGGCGTGCGGGAAGTCATTCCCCAGCTCAAGGCCGACTTGCCGCCTGACCTGCTGATCGACATTGCCAATGACAACTCGGTCTTCATTGACCGTTCTGTCAAGAACGTCTACAAAACCATTCTTGAGGCAGTGCTGCTGGTGGCGCTGGTGATTTTTGTGTTCCTGCGCACGCCGCGTGCCTCCATTATTCCCCTGGTCACGATTCCGGTCAGCCTGGTGGGCACCTTTGCCCTGATGGCGCTGGCCGGCTTTACCATCAACACCCTGACGCTGCTGGCGCTGGCGGGTGCGGTGGTGGTGTCGGGTTTTGTGGCACTGACGCTGACGCCCATGATGTGCACCCAGCTGCTGCGGCACACCCCCACGCCCAACCGCTTTGACCGCACCATGGAGCGGGTGCTGACCTCGATGGCGGACCGCTACGGCGCGATGCTGCGCTGGGTGGTGTCCGCGCGTTACCGGGCGCCTGTTGGCGCGCGTGGCATGGGTCAGCGCGTGAAGGGCT
>JAUSDK010000260.1 GCA_030650875.1 Polaromonas sp. | reverse complement strand
TCGCTAGTTCCACAAATTCTCGTTTGATATCCATCAGCGCTCTCGGTGTCCAGGGCATGGCCTTCTCCTTGCGCAACTTGCGCAGGTGAAGTGTTTACTATGTCCTCGCACACCTGTTTCGTATGTCTCCGGTCCATACAGCGAAGCAAAAGTAAAGTGCCTCGCCCGCCGGGCGAGACCGGCCAGCCCAACTAAAAAAGTGACCCAGGCTATGAATAAAAAGCCCAAGCCCTCCCAGTACATCGTAGGCATAGACCTGGGCACCACCCACGCCGTCGTCGCCTACGCCCGCCCCGGCAAGACCAGCCAAGCCATCAAACTGCTGCAGATCGAGCAACTGGTGGCCCCCGGCCAGGTCGCCGCACTGCCGCTGCTACCCTCGGTGCGCTACCACGCGGCAGAAGGCGAGTTGCCCGCCAGCGCGCGGCAACTGCCCTGGCCGGCTGAGGATACCGACACCACAGCGCCCGTCGTGATGGGCCAATGGGCGCGCCAGCTGGGCGCGCAGGTGCCGGGCCGGCTCGTGACCAGCGCCAAAAGCTGGCTGTCGCATCCGGCGGCGGACCGTCTGGCGCCGATATTGCCGTGGGGTGCGCCGCCCGAGGTGGCCAGGGTGTCGCCGGTTGAGGCCAGCGCCAGCTACTTGCGCTATGTGCGCAGCGCCTGGGACGCGCAGCACCCACTGCACCCGCTGGCGCAGCAAGACATCGTGCTGACCGTGCCCGCGTCGTTTGACGAAGCCGCGCGCGCGCTAACGCTGAGCGCCGCGCGCCTGGCCGGGCTGCCCACGCTGCGCCTGCTCGAAGAACCGCAGGCGGTGCTGTACGACTGGCTGCTACGCCACCGCAGCACGCTGGCCCAGGAACTGGCACAAACCCGGCTGGTGCTCGTCTGCGACGTGGGCGGCGGCACCACCGACCTCAGCCTGATTACGGTGGAAACCACCGCGGACGGCCCACAGCTGAGCCGCATCGGCGTGGGCAACCACCTGATGCTGGGCGGCGACAACATGGACCTGGCGCTGGCCCGCCTGGTGGAAACGCGCCTGGCCGGCGGCGCCGCCGACCCCTCGGCCCGGCCGCTGTCGGCCAGCCAGTTGGCCCAGCTGGTGGAGCGCTGCCGCAGCGCCAAGGAACTGCTGCTGGCGGCCGACGCGCCGGCGCAGACGCAGGTCACGCTGCTAGGCGGCGGCGCCCGGCTGGTGGGCGGCGCCCGCTCGGTCACGCTGACGCGCGCGGACGTGGCACAGTTGGTCGTGGACGGCTTTTTCCCGGCGGTCGAGGCCAGCGCGCAAGTGCGGCAGGCGCGCGGCGGTCTGGTCGAGTTTGGCCTGCCCTACGCGCGCGACCCGGCCGTGACGCGGCACATTGCCGACTTTTTGCGCCAGCACGACCAGGCCATGCCCGACACCCTGCTGCTCAACGGTGGCGTGTTTCGCGCCCCCGCGCTGGTGCAGCGGCTGCAGGACACGCTGGGCGCCTGGCGCGGCGCGGCGCTGCGGCTGCTGCACAACGACAACCCCGACGTGGCGGTGGCGCGCGGCGCGGTGGCCTATGCGCTGGCGCAGCAGGGGCTGGCGCCCAAAATTGGCGGCGGCGCGGCGCGCAGCTACTTTTTGCGGCTCGACGATGACAAGGGTGCAAAAAAAGACGCGGCAACAGCGCGCGGCATCTGCCTGCTGCCGCGCGGCACCGACACCGGCCAGGAAGTGCTGCTTGCGGGCCGTACCTTTGCGCTGCGGCTGGGCCAGCCGGTGCGCTTTCACCTGGTCACGTCGGTCGCGCAGCGGCCCGAGCAGGCCGGTGACCTGGCCGATCTGACCGGGGACTTCGCGCCGCTGCCCCCCATCGTGATGGTGCTGCCCGCAGCCCCGGGCCAGCCGCAAGACATGCCGGTGCAGTTGGCCGCTGTGCTGACCGAAGTCGGCACGCTGGAGATGCACTGCGTCAGCCTGCTGGACCCCGGCCAGCGCTGGCAGCTGGCGTTTGACCTGCGCCGCACCGGTGCAGACACGGACGATGACGCGGGCGATGAAGGCCGCAGTGACGCCGTCCGCGTGGCCGAGGCCATCGGAAAAATCGACCGCATTTTTGGCAGCACCAGGCAGGCGGTCAGCCCCAAGGACGTGACGCAACTGCGCGCGCAGCTTGAAAAGATTCTGGGCGCGCGCACGCAGTGGACCCCCCCCGTGCTGCGCCAGTTGTTCGATGCGCTGTGGCAGCGCGCGCGCGGGCGCCGCCGCTCGGCCGGGCACGAGCGCGGCTGGCTCAATCTGGCCGGTTACTGCCTGCGCCCGGGCTTTGGCGACGCGCTCGATGCCTGGCGCGTGCAGCAGCTCTGGACGCTGTTTCCGCTTGGCGTGCAGCACACCAGTGACAAGCAGGTCTGCGCCGAATGGTGGACGCTGTGGCGGCGCGTGGCCGGCGGCCTGGCCACGCCCGAGCAGCTGCGCCTGCTGGAGGACTTTGCCTTCAACCTGCAGATCAACGCCGCCGGGCTGGACGAGCCCACAGCCTCCAAGCCGGTGAAGGGCAGCGACGACGACATGCTGCGCCTGGGCGCGTCGCTGGAGCGCATTCCGGCCGCCTACAAGGCCGAGATTGGCGACTGGCTGCTGGCCCGGCTGCACCAGTCGCTGGCGGCCCCGGGCGCCGGCCAGGGCCAGGGCCAGGACCTGGCCAGCGACATCCTGACGCTGTGGGCGCTGGGTCGTATCGGTGCGCGCCAGCCGTTTTACGGCAGCCCGCACGACGCGGTGCCGCAGGACAGCGCGAGCGCCTGGGTGGAGGCGCTGCTGGCGCTGGACTGGAAAAAGCTGGAGCCCGCCGCCTTTGCCGCCACCCACCTGGCGCGCGTCACCGACGACCGCGCGCGCGACCTGCCGCTGGCGCTGCGCGCGCAGGTCATGGCGCGGCTGCAGGCTATCAACGCGCCGCCGATCTGGGTCGCCATGGTGCGTGAGCGCGTGGAACTGGACGAAGCGGTAGAGCGCCGGCTGCTGGGCGAGTCCTTGCCACCGGGGCTCAAGCTGGTGGCGTAAGGCATTGGCCGTACAGGGCACGGCCGATAATGACGGCTCCACGATGCTCAAGCCACCACACACTCCTTCCGACCCCAGACGCATACGCACCGGCGCCACCGCGCTGAACACCTGGCCCACGCTGCCCGAAGCTGCACGGCCTTCGCCCGAAAATATCGAGCCGCCGCAGCACGCCAGGCCCTTTGTGCATGACGACGGCGGAACCAAGTCGCTGCATTTCACCATGGGCGAACTGCAAAGCCGCATGGTCTTGCGCCGACCCTGGCGGCTGGAGGTGGACTACACCCGGACCATGATGGGCTTTTTGCTGTTCAAGCCCGCGCCGCTGCACATCGGCATGATCGGGCTGGGCGGGGGGTCGCTGGCCAAATTTTGCTACCGGCAGCTGCCGGCTAGCCCAATGACGGTACTTGAAATCAACCCGCATGTGATCGCGCTGCGCCGGGAGTTTCAGATTCCGGACGACGACGAACGGTTTCGGGTCATCATGGCCGATGGCGCCCTTTTTGTGCAGACCGAAGCGCCGCGCTTTGACGTGCTGCTGATCGACGGCTTTGACCAGGACGGACAGCCCGCCGCCTTGTGCGCGCAGCGCTTTTACGACGACTGCTTTGCGGCGCTGACCGACGGCGGCGTGCTGGTGGTCAACCTGCATTACGACCACCCAGACTACCCGGTGCTGGCCGGCCGCATCAGCCGCAGCTTCAGCGGCAACGCGGTCGAGGTCCTGTCCGAGGAGCAAAGCAACAGCATTGTGTTTGCCTCCAAAGGCCAGGCCATCTCGCCGCGCCGCATGAACCTGTCCAAAAGCCTGTCGGGTTTGGATGAAGAGGCGCGCCTGCAGATCAAGTCAGAACTGGTGCGCATTGCCTGGCAGATGAAAACCCTCGATGATGGGGACTGCGCCTGACATTTCAGGGCCGGCCGCCCCACAGGGCACCTCCAAAAATACAGGGAACCACATGACCATGAAAACCAACTTCTCTTTTGAAGTCCAGTACCTTGCGCAATCGGACAGCGCGCAGGCAGAGCGCGAGGCGCTCATGGGAAACTTGGGGCCACGGCTTCAAAAGCTGCTGGCCACCGGCGACAGCGCCGCCAGCGTGCAGGTCAGCGACAGCCACAAGGGCGGCAACCACAAGATCGTGGAGCTGACCACGACGCTGCAGGACGCGCAGATTGAAGCCATCCTGAAAGCCTTCTCTGCGCAATACGGCGTGCGCGTGGACGCGCTGGAATAGCCGGCAGCGCAGCCCCCTACTGCACCTCAGGATTGCGACTGGGTCTGCGCCAACAAAGGCGGCGGCCCCGCGTCCTGCAAGCCGCCGGCCGAAGTCACCACGCGGTGAATGAAGTGCAGCTTGCGGATCACGTCCGGTTGCAGCACAAAAGGGTAAAAATCGGGCTGCCCCATGCTGCGCGACATTTCATTGAGCAAGGTGGTGAGCCGGGTCCAGTGGTTCAGAAGGGCCAGGAATTCTTCGGCGTCAGGGTGCCCGGGCGGGAACAGGGCCTCCTGCGTGAAGGGCATGAACTCCAGGTTGAACCGGTCCACGCTGAGCCCGAAGCTCAGCGCGGTGTC
>JAUSDK010000254.1 GCA_030650875.1 Polaromonas sp. | reverse complement strand
CTCGCTGGCCAATGCGCGCTCGATTCCGATTGCAGAAGCGATCACCGAGCGTTACCAGGACATGGACTAGCTGCACGACCTCGGCGAGATCGACCTGCACATCAGCGGCTGCATCAACTCCTGCGGCCACCACCACAGCGGCCACATCGGCATCCTGGGCGTGGACAAGGACGGCAAGGAGAGTTACCAGGTCACCCTGGGCGGCTCCGACGGCTCCACGCTGAGCGGCACGCCGGTGCCCGGCAAGGTCGTCGGCCCTTCTTTCTCCGCGGCAGAAGTACCTGAAGTGATTGAAGCCGTGCTCGACACCTACCGCCGCGAGCGAGAGGCCGGTGAGACCTTTATTTCAACGTTGCGCCGCGTCGGCATGGACCCTTTCAAAGAAGCCGCCAAAGGTGCACGTTTTGCCGCCACTGCTGTGGCCGCCTGAGGAAAACCACATGAAACTTTTGCCCTTTACCGATCACGTGGCCGCCGAAAACACTTCCGTTTTGATGCTCGCCAACGATGTCGACCCACTGCAGGCTTCGCTCGAAGGCGTGACACGCATCGACCTGCACTTCCCGAATTTCACCGATGGCCGCGCCTTCAGCCAGGCCTTTCTGCTGCGCCGCCGGCGTGGCTTCGAGGGTGAGATACGCGCCACCGGCGACGTGCTGGCCGACCAGCTCGCGCAGATGGAGCGCAGCGGCTTTGACGTTGCCGTACTCCGCGCCGACCAGGACATGGCCACGGCCCAGCGCGTGCTCGCGGCCTACCCTGGTTACGGCGTCGGCAAATATCAAGGCGACGCCGTCGATGTGCAGCCCCACTTCAAGGACTCCAAAGAAGGGGCTACGGCCTGAACATCATGAGTCTCGACCTTGTAAAAATCAACGCAGAACTCGGCCACAACGCACAGGGCCTGGTGAACTGGGCCGTGGGACTGGACCGGCCAGCCATCGTCACCACCAATTTCCGCCCCTTCGAGGCAGTCATCCTGCACATGGTGACGCGCGCCAACCCGAAGGTTCCCGTGGTCTGGATGGACAACGGCTGCAACACAGAGGCCACCTACCGCTTTGCCGACGAAGTGACGAAGTTGCTCAAGCTGGACCTGCACATCTATCTGCCGCGCCGCTCGCGTGCGCACCGCGAGGCCGTGGAAGGCCAGACCCCGGCGCTGGACGATCCGCGCCATGCGGCCTTCACTGAAGAAGTGAAACTCGAGCCCTTTGCCCGCGCACTGCGC
>JAUSDK010000030.1 GCA_030650875.1 Polaromonas sp. | reverse complement strand
GGCGTGACCATCTGCGACACCACCGGCATGGCGCACCCGGCCCAGGTCAGCCGCATGGTCGAAGCGCTGCAGCAGCGGTTTGAGAAACTCCAGCTGACGCTGCATTTTCACAACACACGCGGCATGGGCCTGGCCAATCTGCTGGCGGCCGTCCAGGGCGGCATCATCCGTTTTGACGGCTCGCTGGGCGGCCTGGGCGGCTGCCCCTACGCGCCCGGCGCCAGCGGCAACATCAGCAGCGAAGACGCCATCCACATGCTGGACGCGATGGGCTACGACACGGGCATCGATATGTCCAGGCTGCTGGCGGTGGCCAGGCAGTTGCCGGACATCGTCGGCCACGACGTGCCCGGACAAGTGGCCAAGGCCGGCCTCATCACCGACCTGCACGCGCCGCCCAGCATCAGCCAGACCTAATACTCCATGACCGCTTACCGATTACCGTACCGATTAACAACCACGAGACAAAAATGACCCTTATTTCCCGCAGAACCCTCGTCACAGCCGCCGGCCTCGGTGCCGCCGCCTGGCTCAACCCCGTGCACGCCCAGCTCGCCGGCAAGCCCCTGACCCTGGTCGTTCCTACGGCGGCCGGCGGCACCACCGACATCACCGCGCGCATGCTGGCCGAGCCGCTGGGCAGAATTTTGCAGACCTCGGTGGTGGTGGACAACCGCGGCGGCGGCAACGGCAACATCGCGGGCCAGATGGTAGCGCGCGGCCCGGCCGACGGCAGCAGCCTGCTGGTGCAGTACTCGGGCTACCAATCCATCACGCCCTTGATCCAGCCGGTCGCAGGCTTCGATCCGGCCACCAACCTCAAGCCCATCGGCCACCTGGTCGATGCGCCCCAACTCATGGTGGTACGTGCCAACTTCCCCGCCAACACCTTCGCCGAATTCCTGCAGTACGCCAGGGCCAACCCCGAGAAAATCAACTACGCCTCCAGCGGCAATGGCTCGCTGCAGCATGTCACCACGGAGTTACTGAAGGACCTGACCCAAACCTTCATGGTCCACATTCCCTACCGCGGCACCGGCCCGGCCCTGACCGACCTGCTGGCCGGCACCGTGGACTTCACCATCACGACGCCGCCGCCCCTGCTGCCGCACATCCGCTCGGGCAAGCTCAAGGCCCTGATGGTGACCGGCCGCACCCGGCTCGCCGTCTTGCCGGAAGTGCCCACGGCCACCGAGCGCGGCGTGCCGTTGGTCGCTTCGTCCTGGTTTGCGCTGTACGGCCCCAGCGCCATGTCCAGCGACGTCGTGGAGCGGATTTCTGCCGCCGTCAAACAGGTGGTGGAGTCCGACGCCTTCAGGAAACGGGCCGAAGAGCAAGGCGCCAAGGCCGTGTTTCTGGGGGCCGCAGAACTGACCAAACTGGGCGCCAACGAACGCGAGATGTGGGGCCGAATCATCAAGCGCTCCCGCATCACGGCGGACTGACCCACCGCGCTCAGGCCTTCAGGTACTCGGCTTTCCCGCCCAGCCAGCGCAGCACATGCCGCTCGGCCAGGTCGGGGTGCTGGTCCAGCATCACCGGCGCCACACCGCGCGCCCAAGCCAGCAGTTCGGCGTCCGTCTGCAGGTCGGCAAAACGCAGCATGGGCGCGCCAGACTGGCGTGCGCCCAAAAACTCGCCGGGTCCGCGAATTTCCAGGTCGCGCCGGGCAATTTCAAAGCCGTCGTTGGTTTCCACCATGGCCTTGAGCCGCGCCCGCGCGGTCTGGCTGAGCCGGGGCGCGTCGCCGGTCGAATACAGCAGCACGCAAGCCGACGCCGCCGCACCGCGCCCGACCCGGCCGCGCAACTGGTGCAGTTGGCTCAGACCAAAGCGCTCGGCATGCTCGATCACCATCAGCGAGGCGTTGGGAACGTCCACGCCGACTTCAATCACCGTGGTGCTGACCAGCACGCCCATCAGCCCCTCGGTGAACAGGCCCATCACGGCTTTTTTCTCGGCCACGGGCATGCGCGAATGCAGCAGGCCCACCAGCACGCCGGGCAAGGCAGCGCTCAGCGCTTCATGCGTCTGGGTGGCGTTGACCAGGTCGATCGACTCGCTTTCCTCGATCAGCGGGCAGACCCAGTAGATCTGCCGGCCTTCCTCGATTTGCCCGCGTATCCGCGCGATCACCTCGTCGCGCCGGGCTTCGTTCACCACCCGGGTGACGATGGGCGTGCGGCCGGGCGGCAGCTCGTCAATGGTGGACACGTCCAGGTCGGCGTAGTAGCTCATGGCCAGCGTGCGCGGAATCGGCGTGGCGGTCATCATCAACAGGTGCGGCTCCTGGCCGTCATCGGTCATCTTGCTGCGCAGGGCCAGGCGCTGCGCCACGCCAAAGCGGTGCTGCTCGTCAATGATGGCCAGCGCCAGATTCTTGAAAATCACCTTGTCCTGGATCACCGCATGGGTGCCAATCACCAGCCCCGCCGCGCCGCTTTCAATCAGCGCCAGCATCTCGCGCCGCTGCCGGGTCTTTTGGCTGCCGGTGAGCCAGGCGGTGGTGATGCCCAGCGGTTCCAGCCAGCTGATCAGCTTGCTGAAATGCTGCTCGGCCAGGATTTCGGTCGGCGCCATCAGCGCGCACTGCCAGCCCGCGTCGATGCAGCGCGCCGCCGCCAGCGCCGCCACCACGGTTTTGCCGGCGCCCACATCGCCCTGCAGCAGGCGGTGCATCGGAATCTTTTTTTGTAGATCGGCGGCAATTTCGGCGCCCACCCGCTGCTGCGCGGCCGTGAGCGGAAATGGCAGGCGCTCCAGTAATTGTTCCTGCAGCGTGCACTGCGTGCCGCGCATGGCCGGGCCACTGAGCGCGGGCGCGCGCATCGCATCGCGCACGCGCCTGGCCTGCAGCTGCGACAGCTGCTGGGCCAGCAGCTCCTCGGCCTTGAGCCGCTGCCAGGCCGGGTGACTGCGGTCTTCCAGCTCGGACAGCGCCACGTCGGGCGTGGGGTGGTGCAAAAATTGCAGCGACTCACGCAGACTGCACAAGGGCTGCGGCAGGTTTTGGCTTAAAAACTGCGCCGGAATGGTCTCGCTGAGGTCGGCCCGGTTCAGGCCGCTGAGCACCGCCTTGCGCAGGTAAAGCTGGGGCAAGGCCGCCACGGTGGGGTAGACCGGCGTCAGCGCCGCCGGCAGCGCGCCGCCCGCCGGCCTGAAGCTCGGGTGCACCATCTCGCGGCCCCAAAAGCC
>JAUSDK010000246.1 GCA_030650875.1 Polaromonas sp. | reverse complement strand
CGCCGCAAGGAGTTTGGCCTGCTGGCGCACCTGGGGCTCACGCGGCGGCAAATCCTGAGCGTGGTGGCCGGTGAAGGCGCGGCCTGGACGGCGATAGGCGCGGTGGCCGGCCTGGGGCTGGGGCTGGCGGTGTCGACGGTGCTGGTGCATGTGGTCAACCCGCAAAGCTTTCACTGGACCATGGACCTGCAAGTGCCGTGGGGCCGGCTGCTGGCGCTGTGCGCCGCCGTGATGCTGGCCGGCACGCTGACCGCCTGGCTGGCCGGGCGCGCGGCGGCCGGCAAGGATGCGGTGCTGGCGGTGAAGGAAGACTGGTGAAGCCGCTCACACTCCTTTTGCCTGCCAACGGCCCTGTCGCGCTGGCAGGGCGGCCGCTCAATTAAAGGGTTAACCCTTGTGTTATTTTCTTTTACTTACGCGACTCACGCTTTTTAGCGCCGCGGTCATTCGGCGCTTGATATTTGTCATCCCCGTGCCGCATGGGATGCCTAGCATCAAGGAACTACCTCACAGAAGGAATCCAGGATGACATCTCCCCAGTACCGAATTGAAGGGACCGACAGGCTGATGGGTCGCTTGATCCCGTCACCCAACTTCAGCCATCTTTATAGAAACTACTCACTGGCCGTTGCCGTGGCGGTCAAAAGTCTCGCTGATCCAACCTGCCAGGAAGTCCGCGTGGTGCATGTGCCCACCGGCGAAATTGTTTTTCAAACCACGGCCCAGCCCCAAATCTATTGAACGCGGGCCGTAGCGCCAGCGGCCTTGCGGCGAGAATCGGGGCCATGACCCTTTGGCCCATTCCACTGATGCATCGACTGCCTGCCAGATTGCCTCGCCGCCATTTTTTGCTCGCCGGGGTGACGGGACTTGCAAGCTGGCCCCACCCCGTGCTCGCCCTGCCCGCCAAGACCCTGGTTTTTCCGCGCGACCGGGGCGCGCACCCCGACTTCAGGACCGAGTGGTGGTACATCACCGGCCAGGCCTCGACCACAGATTCGGGCGCGCGCAGCTTTGGCTTTCAGCTCACGTTTTTCCGCGCGCGGGTCGAAGCCACGCAGGCCATGACCTCGAAATTTGCCGCCAAACAGCTGCTGTTTGCCCATGCCGCCATCACCGATGTGGCGGGCAGGAAACTCTGGCACGACCAGCGCATTGCGCGCACCGGCTTTGGCGTGGCCGAGGCCAGCGAGTTCGACATGGCCGTCACGCTGCGCGACTGGTCGCTGAAGGCCCAGGGCAGCACCTACACCGCCGAGCTGCCGGCGGCGGACTTTGCCCTGAAGCTGCAGTTTGAGGAAACCCAAGCCGTACTGCTGCAGGGCCAGCAGGGCCTGTCGCGCAAGGGGCCCGAAGAAAAGCAGGCCAGCTATTACTACAGCCAGCCCCAGCTGGCCACGCGCGGCAGCCTGCAGGTGCAGGGCAAAACGTTTGACGTGACCGGCAAGGCCTGGCTGGACCACGAGTGGAGCCAGGAGCTGCTGCACCCGAGCGCGGTGGGCTGGGACTGGATCGGCATGAACCTGACGGACGGCAGCGCACTGACGGCGTTCAGGCTGCGCGACAAGGACGGCAACGCGCTGTGGGACGGCGGCTCGTTCCGGTCAGCCCTGGGCGCGCTTACCATGTTCAGCCGGGGCGACGTAGTGTTCAAACCGGTGCGGCGCTGGAAAAGCCCGCTGAGCCAGGCCAGCTACCCGGTGGAATGGATGGTGCGCACCCCCGCCGACACCTACACGGTGCGGGCCGTGCTCGACAACCAGGAACTCGACAGCCGCCAGTCTACCGGCGCCATTTACTGGGAAGGCCTGAGCGCGTTGATGGGCAGCAACGGCCAACCGCTGGGCAGCGGCTACCTGGAAATGACGGGCTACGCCCAGGCGCTGCGGCTGTAACAAGCGGCCCGGTCGCCCTGAAAACCTAAGCCCGATAACCCGCCTGCTGCGCCACAAACCCGTCAAACGCGGCCAGCAGCGGTGCAAACAGATCGGCATTCCCTTCAAGCTGCGCCAGCGCGGCGCAGGTGGCTTCCAGGGTCGACAACTGGTCGGGCTTGTGGGCCTTGCGAATCCGGTAGTGGGACGCAGGCATGTCCTGCAGCGCCAGCCGGGGCAATTGGTGCAGCAGCGGGTTGAGGTAGAGCATCTTGCGGCTCTTGCGCCAGGTGCCGTCCAGCACGATCAGCCGCAGCCGGGCCGGCGCGCGCAGGCGGTCAGGATTCAACGCTGGCGGCGCGGGCAGGCCCAGCGACTGGTGTTGCGGCGAGTCGGGGTAGAGCAACACCGTGTAATCGGGCGTGTTCACTGCGGCCTGCCCGGGCAGCGGCGCGCTAATCAGCGCCTGCAGGGCGGCCTCGTCAAATACTTCGCCGGTGACCAGCGCGCTGCGCGCCAGGCTCAAATGCAGCAGCCGCGCGCTGCCTTTGGCCTGGTCCACTTCCAGCGGATGCTGCAGCACCACCACCTCGACCTGGTGCGCCACCGGCGTGATCCACTGGCAGATGCAGCTGCGCTGCGGCCGCAGGCAGACCGCGCAGATCGCGCGCGGGATGGGGTTGAATGGTTCGTCCTTGCGCATGGGCACCAATTGTCGTCGCTTGGCAATGCGCCCTTGCCCATGCGCGGATAAAGGCATGCCGCGACAATCAAGCCCATGAAAGTACTTTCCAACATTGCCCTGTCCATGCTCGACCTGGTGTCCGTGCGCGAGGGTGGCACGGTCGCTGACGCGCTGGCGATTGCCCTGCGCACCGCGCAACACGCCGAATCGCTGGGCTTTACCCGCTACTGGCTGGCCGAACACCACAACATGGCCGGCATTGCAAGCTCAGCCACCGCCGTGCTGGTGGGTTATGTGGCCGGCGGCACGCAGCGCATCCGCGTGGGCTCGGGCGGCGTGATGCTGCCCAACCATGCGCCGCTGGTGGTGGCCGAGGCCTTTGGCACGCTGGCCGAGCTGTACCCGGGCCGCATCGACCTGGGCCTGGGCCGCGCGCCCGGCACCGACCAGGCCACCATGCGGGCGCTGCGCCGCGACCGGACCGAGAGCGCCGATGATTTTCCGCAGGACGTGGCCGAACTGCAGCGCCTGCTGGCCCCGGCGCAACCGGGCCAGCGCCTGATTGCCATGCCGGGCGCAGGCACCAACGTGCCGATCTGGCTGCTGGGCTCCAGCCTGTTTTCAGCACAGCTGGCCGCCGAGCGCGGCTTGCCCTACGCCTTTGCCTCGCACTTCGCGCCCGGCCTGCTGCTGCAGGCGCTGGACCTCTACCGAGGCCGGTTCAGGCCGTCGGCCACGCTGGCCAAGCCCTATGTGACGATTGGCGTGCCGCTGATTGCGGCACCGACCGACGCCGAGGCCGAGTACCTGGCCAGCAGCACCTACCAGCGCGTGCTGGGCATCTTGACCGGCGCTAGGCGCGGCCTGGAGCCGCCGGTAGAGAACTTCATGGCCCAGCGGCACCCGCAGGAGCGCGCCGCCATCAGCGACTTCCTGGCCGCTGCGGTGATAGGCGGGCCGGACACGGTGCACGCCGGCCTGAGCGCGCTGGCCCAAGCCACCGATGCCGATGAGTTCATGCTGGTGTGCGATGTGTACGACCCGGCCTTGCGGCTGCGTTCGCTGGACATAGCGGCGGCCGCGCGGGCCGCCTGATGCGGATGCGTACGGCCGGGCGTGCTGTTCAGCGCGCCAGGTAGCCGCCGTCCACCGGGTAATAAGCCCCGGTCACAAACGAAGCCCGGTCTGAAGCCAGCCAGGCGACCAGTTCGGCCACTTCTTCGGCGCGGCCCAGCCGGCCAATTGGATGCGCGCCGACCAGCATCGCGTTCACCGCCGCATCCTGCTCCAGCCCGCTGATCATCGGCGTGTGGATGAACCCGGGGCCGACGGCGTTGATGCGCACGCCCTGCGCGCTGTACTCCAGCGCGGCGGCCTGCGTCAGCCCCAGCACGCCGTGCTTGGCCGCCGCGTAGGCCGGCGCGCCGGCAAAGCCCACGGCACCCAAAATGGACGCCATGTTGACGATGGAACCACCGCCGCCCTTGAGCATGGCGGCGATCTGGTACTTCATACCGTAGAACACGCCCGACAGGTTGATATTGATGACCTGCGCCCAACCGTCCAGCGGGTAGTCGGCGGTGGAGGCGCTGGGGCCGCCGATGCCGGCGTTGTTGCAGGCCACGTCAAGCCGGCCGTAATGCGCCACGGCACGCGCCACCAGCGCCTCGCCGTCCTCGGGCTTGCCAACGTCGGCCGCCACAAACAACGCATCGCCGCCCTGCGCCCGCACCATCGCCGCGGTTTCCTCGCCCGCCTGCACATTGATGTCAGACACCACCACCCTGGCGCCCTCCCGCGCCCAGACCAGCGCGACCGCACGGCCAATGCCCGACGACGCGCCCGTGACCAATGCAACCTTGTTCTTCAGCATCAAAATCCCTTCGGTTCATTCCGCGGCTCGGCGCCGCAAGCCTGCAACCCGGACGGGCCGCTGGTGAAAACTGATGGGTTCATTGTCTGCCTGGTGCCCACGCCTGCGCTTGATGGAGCGCAGGCAGACGGGCTGCCGGGTCCGAAACATCAAAGGGGTCAGCGCCAGACAAGCCAGGGCGGCAACGCGGCGCAGGTCGGCCACCTCGGTCTTCAAGCCCAGCGACCGCGCATCGCGCAGACTGGCCCGGGACGTAATGCCCGACCTGTCCGCTCAGGCGACAAGTCCGGTGGCCATCAGGCCCGCCGCCACCACGCCCGCCACGGACACCAGCGCCATGCGCGCTGATGCACACCAGAGCGTCAGGGGCTGCACTGGCTCCGGGGCCAGTTGCTCCGGATTCACGAAGTCATTTATCTTGTTTGCCATTTTTTTCTGCCGCTGTCTGCAGGCCTTGCGCGGTGTCGAGCATGCGGCGCAAATAGCCTTTGAGGATTTCCCACTCTTGCACTGAAAAGCCGGCCAGGTGGGCGTTCTGGACGCGGCTGAGAATGCCCGGAATCTGCCGGGCTGCCACGCGCCCGGCCTCGGTCAACGCCAGGTTGACGACGCGCCGGTCGTCCGATGAACGGACCCGGCAGCACAGCTGCTTGGCCTCCAGCCGATCCAGCAAGCGGGTCATGGAGCCGGCATCGAGGTCGCATTGCCGCGCCAGTTCTGCCACGGTGGAGCAGCAGCCCATGTGCAGCTTGAGCAGCGGAACCCATTGGGCGTTGGTCAGGCCCGTGGGTTCAAGTTCGCGCTCCACGCCGTGGGCGATCAGGGTCAGGATGCGGCGCATCAGGTAGCCCACGCTTTCGTCGGGCTGGTAGTCTTCAGCGCGGTAGAACTCAAGCAGCGTGCAGGACATCGCGTCAGCCAATTCAATGCATTCAGCGGTGGGAGTTGATTCAATCTTTGAAACCATGACGCGATATTACTTGTCTAGACAAATATTGTCAAGGCTGTGTTTGCAGCAGCAATATTTATCGGCGTTTGTCGCTAAACTCGCACCATGGCTACTTCACCCTCTTCAACTGCAACCGTCCCGCCCAAAGGCTCTCCCCGCTCGCTGTCGGGTTTGCTTCCTTTTTTGCGTCCCTACCGGGGCCGCATCGGGCTGGCGCTGTTTTTTCTGGTGATGGCGGCTGTCGCTACGCTGGTGTTTCCGATTGCGCTGCGCAGCCTGATTGACGGCGGCATGAGTGCGGCTGGCAAAGGCGAGCAGTTGGTGGCGCTGCGCACCCACTTCTTTGAGCTGTTTGGCGTGGCGGCGGCGCTGGGGCTGCTGTCGGCGGGCCGGTTTTACATGGTGAGTTGGCTGGGCGAGCGGGTGACGGCCGACCTGCGCAACGCGGTCTACGGCCATGTGCTACAGCAAAGCCCGGAGTTTTTTGAGACCACGCAAACCGGCGAGGTGCTGTCGCGCCTGACCGGCGACACCACGCTGGTGCAAACCGTGGTGGGCTCGTCACTCAGCATGGGGCTGCGCAACGCGGTGATGGGGGTGGGCGCGCTGATCATGCTGGTCTACACGAACCCCTACCTGATGGTGCAGGTGTTGGGCGTGCTGGTGCTGATCGTGGCGCCGTCAGTATGGTTTGGCCGGCGCGTGCGCAAGCTGTCGCGCGCCAGCCAGGACCGCGTCGCCGACTCCAGCGCGATTGCGGCCGAGGTGCTGAATGCGATTCCGGTGGTGCAAAGCTACACCGCTGAAGCCCGCGAGGCCGCGCGCTTTGACCAGTCAACCACAGACGCCTTCAACACCGCGGTGCGCCGCACGCGGGCGCGCTCGGTGCTAGTGGCGTTCATCATCATCGCGACGTCGGCGGCGCTGCTGTGGGGTCTGTACCAGGGCACGCAGGCCGTCATGCGCGGCGACATCACTGCAGGCCATCTGGGTCAGACCGTGGTCTATGTGATCATTCTGGCCAGCGCGGCGGCCGTGCTAGGCGAGGTGTATGGCGACCTGCTGCGCGCTGCAGGCGCCACCGAGCGGCTGATGGAACTGCTGGAAACCCGTTCGCCTGTGACGTCGCCCGCGCACCCGGTTCCAGCCCATATTCCACGAGCAGGAAGCGCCATCAAATTCGAAGCGGTCACGTTTCACTATCCGTCACGCCCCTTGCTGCCCGCCCTGCGCAATTTCAGCTTGAGCGTGGCGCCAGGCGAAACCGTGGCCATTGTGGGGCCGAGCGGCGCGGGCAAGAGCACGGTGTTTCAGCTGCTGCTGCGTTTTTACGACCCGGCGACGGGCCGCATAGAACTGGACGGCGTGGCGACCCGCGACTTGGCGCTGCACGACTTGCGCCAGCGCATCGGCATCGTGCCGCAGGACGCGGTGATTTTCTCGACCAGCGCACTTGAAAACATTCGCTACGGCCAGCCCGGCGCCAGCGACGACGAGGTGAAGGCGGCGGCGCAGGCGGCGTTTGCGCATGAATTCATCACCGCCCTGCCAGAGGGCTACGACACCTTCCTGGGTGAGCGCGGCGTGCGCCTGTCGGGCGGCCAGCGCCAGCGCATTGCCATTGCGCGCGCCATGCTCAAAAATTCGCCGTTGCTGCTGCTGGACGAAGCCACCAGCGCACTCGATGCCGAAAGCGAACGCATGGTGCAGGCCGCGCTGGAGTCGGCGATGAAGGACCGCACCACGCTGGTCATTGCGCACCGGCTGGCCACGGTGCAGCAGGCCGACCGCATTCTGGTGCTGGACCATGGCGAGTTGGTGGAGCAAGGCACGCATGCCGAACTGGTGCAGCGCGGCGGGATTTACGCACGGCTGGCGGCGCTGCAGTTCAACGCCTGAGAGAAAACCATTCAGAATCCCCAAACCGATCTGAAAATTCCTTGTTATGCATTTTTTGCATCAGATTACATGAAGCGGGCCTTGGACACTTCATGGCGACGGGCCTAAGCTCTGGTTCTTGATTGTCCACAAGGAGTTTTTAAATGTCCCAAGCTTCCAGCCCGGGCGCCATTGCCACTGCGCCGGCCCTGCCTCAACACGCTCTTCCGTCTTACCTGCAGGCCGACCACCTCGGCCCCTGGGGAAATTACCTGCAGCAGGTCGACCGCGTCATACCGCACCTGGGCAGCCTGGCGCGCTGGGCCGAAACCCTGAAGCGCCCCAAGCGTATCCTGATCGTCGATGTGCCCATCCATATGGACGACGGCAGTGTGGCCCACTTCGAAGGCTACCGCGTGCAGCACAACGTCTCGCGTGGGCCTGGCAAGGGCGGCGTGCGTTTTCACCAGGACGTGACACTGTCGGAAGTGATGGCGCTGTCGGCCTGGATGTCGATCAAGAACGCCGCCGTGAACGTACCCTACGGCGGCGCCAAAGGCGGCATCCGCGTGGACCCCAAGACCCTGTCGCGCGGTGAACTGGAGCGCATGACGCGCCGCTACACCAGCGAAATCGGCATCATCATTGGCCCCAACAAGGACATCCCGGCACCGGACGTCAACACCAACGAGCAGATCATGGCCTGGATGATGGACACCTACTCCATGAACACGGGTTCAACGGCCACCGGCGTGGTCACGGGCAAGCCGGTGGACCTGGGCGGCTCGCTGGGACGGCGCGAAGCGACGGGCCGCGGCGTGTTCACGGTGGGCGCCGAGGCAGCCCGGCATATCGGGCTCGACATCAGTACCGCACGGGTGGCGGTGCAGGGCTTTGGCAATGTGGGTGGCGTGGCCGGCAAGCTGTTTGCTGAAGCCGGTGCGCGCATCGTGGCCGTGCAAGACCATGGCGGCACCATTTACCGCGAAGCCGGGCTGGATGTCCCGTCCCTGCTCAAGCACGTGGCAGAGACCGGCAGCGTGTGCGGCTTTGCAGACGCCGACGTCATGGCCAACGACGAATTCTGGGACGTGGACTGCGACATCCTGATCCCCGCCGCGCTGGAGCAGCAGATCACGGCCAACAATGCCGGCCGCATCAAGGCGCGCATGATCATTGAGGGCGCGAACGGACCGACCACACCCGCCGCCGACGACATCTTGCAGGAGCGCAATGTACTGGTGCTGCCAGACGTGATTGCGAACGCAGGCGGCGTGACCGTCAGTTACTTTGAATGGGTGCAGGACTTTTCGAGCTTTTTCTGGGACGAAGCTGAAATCAATGCCCGCCTGGTGCGCATCATGAAAGAGGCCTTTGCTGGCGTCTGGCAGGTGGCCCAGGACCACAAGGTGAGCCTGCGCACCGCCACCTTCATCGTGGCCTGCACGCGGATTTTGCATACACGCGAGTTGCGCGGCCTGTATCCCTGATGCAAACGGCGCTGGGGGCGCTTGACAGCGACCCAGGGCTTTTGGCGTAAATCAGGAAGGGGGTCGAAAGACCCCTTTTTTGACTACTGAAGGGTTTCCTTGATGGACGGCGGCAAAGGCAGGACATCAATCCCCTCTTCCAGCAATTCCGCGGTCTCCTTCAAACTAGCCTGGCCGCGAATGCTGCGCGCCTCGGCCTCGCCGTAGTGCATACGGCGCACTTCATGGGTAAAGCGGTCCCCGACATCCTCGGTATTCGCCACCGCCTGGCGCAAGGCCTTGAGGAAAGCGCCCTGCGAGGCAGAATTGGCGCCGGGCGGCGTGCGCACGGCAGCCACGTCATCGGGATGGTCCGAGGCAGGCCGGGCCGGGTGCTGCGTTTCACTGCTTTTTTCGATGACGTCCCGGGCCGGATGCCCGCCCAGGTTGAGGCGAGGCGCACTCGGCATTTTTTGAATGCCTTTGTCAGCGCACATCGGGCATTCAATCAGGCCGCGCGCTAACTGCGTCTGGAAATCGTCCTCTGAGCCAAACCAGCCTTCAAAGGAATGCTGATGCGCACACTGAAGATTCAGGACTTTCATGGCGAGCGATCAGCGCAGGCTCACGGCGGCGTGGCTGCCTGCCAATCCAGCGCCCACGCACCCGACATGACGTTTTGCAGCCACAGAACCCCCGTCAGTGTCTTGGCGTCGGTCACCCGGCCATTGCCGCACCAGTCCATCAATTCTGCGGGGGTAGCGGTGAATACATCCAGAAATTCGCCGGCATCCAGTTGGCGCTCGCCCAGACTGAGCCCGCGTGCAAACCAGATGTCAATAAATTCGGTCGAATAGGAAATCACCGGGTGCAGCACGCCAGCCCTGGCCCACTGCCGCGCGGTGTAGCCGGTTTCTTCCTGCAGTTCGCGCTGGGCGCAGGCCAGCGAGGCCTCGCCTGGATCCAGTTTTCCGGCCGGAAATTCCAGCATCACAGACTTCACCGGGTAACGGTACTGGCGCTCCAGCACCACACGGCCATCGTCGAGCTGCGCCACGATCATCACCGCACCGGGGTGAATCACATATTCACGCGTGGCATGGTGGCCATCGGGAAGACGAACGGTGTCGCGCAAGACGTGAAGAAAATTTCCCCGGAGGAGTTCTTCGGAACCGACCGGGGTTTCGATCAGATGGGCGTCGCAAGCTGGAGCGTTTTTTCCCGCAGCGCCTGAAAAGGTCATGCGCGGTGCTTGAACAGGTAACGGTAGGTGAAACCGGGAAACGCGAAGGTCAGAAAAAGCGTGGCCGTGATGGCGTAGAACTCCCAGCCCTGGGGTGCATTTTGCCCGGCACGTTGCTCCAGATAGAGTCCCAGCCCGCCCACCACAAAGTACCAGACCACCAGTTCCGCAAGCCGTACAGCCAGATTTTTCAAATTTTTAAGCGCCAGCACCCCGAACAGGCGGTTGCTGACAAAGGGCAGGTTCGCAGCCAGCAAGGCCAGGACCATCAGCAGCCCGATTGAAGTAGTTTGCGTCATCGGTAAACCTTAAGCCCCGAGCGACTTGACAATGGCGCTCATGGACTGCGCGCACAGCGTCATCAGGCCACCCGGCGCAATACCCAGAATCAGGATCAGCGCGCCATTGATGGCCAGCACGGCCTTGGCATCGGCTGGCGCCGAAATGGGCTGGGCGTTGTGCTGCTGGGGCGCATCAAAATACATGACCTTGACCACGCGCAGATAGTAGAAAGCGCCAATCAGCGACATGATGACCGCAAAGATGGCCAGCATCAGGTAACTGCTCTTCTCCGAGGAAATCAGCGCCTGCAACACGCCCAGCTTGGCATAAAAGCCCACCAGCGGCGGCAGGCCCGCCAGCGACAACATGCTGATGGCCATGACCCCGGCGTACAGAGGGCTGCGCTGGTTCAGGCCGGAAAGGTCGGAAATCTCTTCGGACTCGTGTCCGGCGCGGGCCAGCAGCAAGACGATGCCGAAGGCCGACAGCGTGGTGAGCACATAGGTCACGACATAGAACATGGACGCACCATAGGCCGACTCGGTGTTGATCTGGTTGCCATTGACCACGCCAGCCATCAGGCCCAGCAGCAAAAAGCCCATTTGGGAAATCGTAGAGAACGCCAGCATGCGCTTGAGGTTGGTTTGCGCCACGGCGGCCAGGTTGCCTATCAGCAACGAGCCGATCGCCATCAGCGCCAGCATCTGTTGCCAGTCGATGGCCAGCGGTAGCATGCCTTCGACCAGCAGCCGGATCACAATCGCGAAGGCCGCCAGCTGGGGGGCGCCGCCGATCAGCAGTGTCACCGCCGTGGGCGCGCCCTGGTAGACGTCGGGCAACCACATGTGAAAAGGCACCGCCCCCAGCTTGAAAGCCAGGCCGGCCACGATGAACACCAGGCCGAATACCAGCACCTGGTGCTTGACCTGTCGGCTCGCAATGGCGTTGAACACTTCATTGACGTCGAGCGATCCGGTCGCGCCGTAGAGCATCGACAGCCCGTAGAGCAAAAACCCCGAGGCCAGCGCGCCCAGCACAAAGTACTTCATGGCCGCTTCCGTCGACGTTGCATGGTCGCGCCGCAAGGCCACCAGCGCATAACTGGACAGCGTGAGCAGTTCCAGCCCCATGTAGATCAGCAGGAAATTGTGGCCTGAAATCATCACGAACATGCCCAGCAATGCGAACAGGCTGAGCGTGAAGTACTCGCCGCCGCGCAGCATGCCGCGGTCTGCCGAATACGGCCTGCCGTAGACCAGCGAGACCATGGTGGCGATGCTGGCAAAGCATTTTAGCCAGTTGCCCATGGGGTCGCTGACCACCATGTTGCCAAAACCATAAATGGTCTGGCCGCCCACGGCATAAAAAGCTTCCATGGTGGCCACCACGGCCAGCGTCAGCAAAGTCAGGGCGTAGGTACCCGTGCGCTGCGCGGTTTTGCTGCCCAGGTCGACCAGCAAAATCACGCAGGCCATGATCAAGAGAACGATTTCGGGGTAGACCGCGATCCAACTGAGTTTGTCAATCATCTGAATTCTTTGGGATAGGTTGCTTAGTTCAGTTTGGAGACGGCGACGTGCTTGAGCAGGTCAGCCACCGAGGTGTTCATCACATCGGTAAACGGCTTGGGATAGATGCCCATGAACAGCACGGCAACAGCCAGCAGGGACAGCATCAGGAATTCGCGTCCGTTGATATCTTTCAGTCCCTTGACGTCGTCATTGACGACCGGCCCGAGGTAGACGCGCTTGAACATCCACAGCGAGTAGGCCGCACCAAAAATCAGGGTGGACGCCGCCGCAGCACCGATCCAGAAGTTGTATTTGACGGAAGCCAGGATCACCATCCATTCGCCGACAAAGCCGGCCGTGCCGGGCAGGCCGCTGTTGGCCATGGTGAACAGCAAGGCAAAAGCGGCAAACTTGGGCATGGTGGCCACCACGCCGCCATAGCTTGAAATTTCGCGTGAATGCACGCGGTCATACAGCACGCCAATGCACAGGAACATGGCGCCAGACACAAAGCCGTGCGCCACCATCTGCACAATGCCGCCCGAGACGCCCAGGTCACTGAACAGGAAGAAACCCAGGGTGACAAAACCCATGTGGACCACGGACGAATACGCGACCAGCTTTTTCATGTCCTTTTGCACCAGCGCCACCAGACCCACGTAGACGACGGCGACCAGGGAAAAGGTAATCATCAGCCAGGCCCATTCGCGCGAGGCGTCCGGCGCGATCGGCAGCGAAAACCGCAGGAATCCATAGGCACCCAGCTTGAGCATAATGGCGGCCAGCACGGCAGAACCGCCGGTAGGCGCTTCCACGTGCACGTCGGGCAACCAGGTGTGAACCGGCCACATCGGCACCTTGACAGCAAATGCCGCAAAAAAGGCAAAGAACAGCAGTGTCTGCACGGTGCCGCTCAGGGGCAGCATGTGCCAGGTGGCAATGTCAAAACTGCCGCCCGACTTGGTGTACAGGAACATCAGCGCGACCAGCATCATCAGCGAGCCGAGCAGCGTATACAGGAAGAACTTGAACGCCGCATAGATCTTTTTGGGACCGCCCCAGATGCCGATGATCAGGTACATCGGGATCAAGGTGGCTTCGAAGAACACATAGAACAGTATGCCGTCGAGCGCCGCGAAAACGCCAATCATCAGGCCGCTCAGGATCAGCAAGGCGGCCATGTACTGGTTGACGCGCTTGGTGATGGATTCCCAGCTGGCGATGACGACCACGACCGTAATGAACGCGGTCAGTAGCACGAACCACAGCGAGATGCCATCCACACCGAGGTGGTAATTGACATTGAAGCGATCAATCCAGCTGGCCTTTTCGACAAACTGCATGGCGGAAGTGCCCAGCTGAAATTCGCCGTACAAGGGCAAGGTCACCAGGAAACTGACAACAGCACCGATCAGCGCGATCCAGCGCACACTGCGCGCTTGTTCGTCACGACCCAGCGCCAACAAAACGGCACCGAAAAAAATCGGCGTCCAGATGGCAAGGCTCAACAATCCCATTCTCGTTCTTCCTTATTCTTATTTGTTGAGCCAGACGAAGTACGTCATCAACACAAACACGCCAATGATCATGCCGAAGGCGTAGTGGTAGATGTAGCCCGACTGCAGCTTTCGAACCACGCTGGAGATCCAGCCCACCAGTTTCCACGAGCCATTGACCACCGCGCCGTCAATCAGCTTTTCGTCGCCCGTTTTCCAGAAAATCGTACCCAGCCCGCGCGCGCCACGGGCCAGCACGTTTTCATTGAACCAGTCGAGGTAGTACTTGTTTTCAAGCAAGGTGTAGATCGGCTGCGCACTGCGCTTGATGGCTGCAGGCAGGGCCGGATTCACCATGTACATGTAGTAAGACAGCACGACACCGGCCAGCGCCAGCCAGAAGGGTGCGGTCGTCAAGCCGTGCAAGGCCATTTGGGCCGGACCGTGGAAGATCTTGGCCAACTCTTCCATCGCGGGGTGGCGCTCAAGGTTGACAAAAATAGCATCCTTGAAAAAATCACCAAACAGCATGGGTTGAATCGTCATGAAGCCAATGACCACCGAGGGAATCGCTAGCAGAATCAGCGGCACCGTCACCACCCAGGGTGACTCATGGGGCTTATGATGCGCGCCATGGTTACCGTGATCATCATGCGCATCGTGGTGCGCGTCGGGATTCTGGTCAAAGCGTTCCTTGCCGTGAAAGACCAGGAAATAAAGGCGGAAGGAATAAAAAGCCGTCACGAAGACGCCTGCCAACACCGCGTAATACGCAAAGCTCGCGCCCGCCAGATGGCTTTCATGCACGGCCTCAATGATGCTGTCCTTGGAGTAAAAGCCTGCAAAAAGCGGCGTTCCGATCAAGGCGAGCGAACCGAGCAAGGAAGTGATCCAGGTAATCGGCATGTACTTGCGCACGCCGCCCATCCAGCGGATGTCCTGGTTGTGGTGCATGCCCATGATGACCGAGCCCGCCGCCAGAAACAGCAGCGCCTTGAAAAACGCGTGCGTCATCAGGTGGAACACGGCCACGGAGTAAGCGGACGCACCGAGCGCCACCGTCATGTAGCCCAGTTGAGACAGGGTGGAATAAGCAATCACGCGCTTGATGTCGTTCTGGATGATGCCCAGGAAACCCATGAACAGCGCCGTGATCGCGCCAATCACCATGATGAAGCTGAGCGCGGTATCGCTGAGCTCAAACAGCGGCGACATGCGCGCCACCATGAAGATGCCCGCCGTCACCATGGTTGCAGCATGAATCAGCGCAGAAATCGGCGTTGGGCCTTCCATGGAGTCAGGCAGCCACACATGCAACGGGAACTGGGCAGACTTGCCCATGGCTCCGATGAACAGGCAAATGCAAATGACAGTCACCAGCATCCAGCCGGTCCCCGGCAAGGTCAGCTGGGACAACTCGCCCGCCTTGGCAAACGCTTCGCCGTAGTTGAGCGTGCCGGCATAGGCCGCAATCAGGCCAATGCCCAGAATAAAGCCGAAATCGCCCACGCGATTCACGAGGAAGGCCTTCATGTTGGCAAAAACCGCGCTGGGTTTGTTGAACCAGAAGCCAATCAATAGATAAGAGACCAGGCCCACCGCTTCCCAGCCAAAAAACAGCTGCAGCAAGTTGTTGCTCATCACCAGCATCAGCATGGAAAAAGTGAACAGGGAGATGTAGGCGAAGAAGCGGTTGTAGCCTTCGTCTTCTTCCATGTAGCCGATCGTGTAGATGTGCACCATGAGCGAGACAAACGTCACCACGCACATCATCATCGCCGTGAGGCCGTCGACCAGGAAGCCGACTTCCATTTTCAGACCACCCACCACCATCCAGGTGTAGAGCGTTTCATTGAAGCGCGCGCCATCCAGCGCCACGCTCTTGAGCGTCATGGCCGAAATGATGAACGCCACCAGCACACCCAGAATGGTCAGGGTATGCGACAGGCGCCGACCAATCCAGTTGCCGCCAAAGGAGGTTCCCAAAATACCAGCCGCCAGAGCGCCGGCCAAGGGTGCCAGCGGGACGGCCAGCAAGCTCGATGCAGAAAGGGTTTGACTCATGTTTTTATTAACCCTGGAGCGTATTAAGTTCGTCGACGTTGATGCTGGACTTGTTGCGGAACAGCAGCACCAGGATGGCCAGTCCGATGGCCGATTCGGCAGCCGCAACCGTCAGGATGAAAAACACGAAGATCTGACCGGCCATGTCGTTCAGGTAGTACGAAAACGCCACGAAGTTCATGTTGACGGCCAGCAGCATGAGCTCAATCGCCATGAGCAAAATAATCAGGTTTTTCCGGTTCAGGAAAATGCCAATGATGGACAGCGCAAACAGCATTGCCCCCAGAGAAAGAAAATGTCCCAACGTCAGCGTCATGATTGTTTTTCCTCAGCGGTCGTGCTGGCCGGCGATGCAGCGACCACAGACTTCATTTTGACCAGGGTGACCCGGTCGCCGCGCTTGACCCGAACCTGGTCAGCGGCATTGGTGTGTTTGGAATCCTTGCGCTCACGCAAGGTCAGTGCGATGGCGGCAATGATGGCCACCAGCAAGATAACGGCGGCTATTTGCAGCGGGTAGATGTACTCAGAGTAAAGCAATACGCCCAGTGCCTTGGTGTTGGAGACCTGTTCGCCAATCTGGCCCGCAACAGATGCCAGCTTCGGAGGCTCACGAAACCCGCCCATCAACACATAGGACATTTCCAGCGCAATCACAACGCCCACCATGCCGGCCAGAGGGAAATGTTTCCAGAAGCCCTTGCGTACGCCGTCCATGTTGATGTCCAGCATCATGACCACAAAGAGGAAGAGCACCATCACGGCGCCCACATACACGAGCACCAGCGTGATCGCCAGGAACTCGGCCTTGAGCAGGATCCAGATCGCTGCAGCCTGAAAAAATGCGAGCACCAGAAACAGCGCTGCATGCACCGGATTACGCGCGGTGATGACGCGGAATGCTGAGAACAGCAATACCGCGGCAAAAAAATAAAAAAGACCGGTTATAGCGTCCATGTTTTTATAGATTCTTTCTTGAGGCGACTACTTGGACGTGGGATTCAGCGATAAGGGGCATCTGCCGCCCGGGCGGCTGCGATTTCGGTTTCATAGCGATCACCTACCGCCAGCAACATCTCTTTGGTGAAATACAGGTCACCGCGCTTTTCGCCGTGGTATTCAAAAATATGCGTTTCGACGATGGAATCGACCGGGCAACTTTCTTCGCAAAAGCCGCAAAAAATGCACTTGGTCAGGTCGATGTCGTAGCGCGAGGTGCGGCGGCTGCCGTCTTCGCGCACATCGGATTCAATAGTGATCGCCATCGCCGGGCAGACGGCTTCGCAGAGTTTGCAGGCAATGCAGCGCTCTTCACCGTTTTCATAGCGGCGCAGTGCGTGCAAACCGCGAAAACGAGGGCTTTGCGGCGTTTTCTCTTCAGGAAACTGGATCGTGATCTTACGCTTGAACATGTACTTGCCGGTCAGGGCCATGCCCTTGAACAGCTCGGTCAACATGAAGCTTGAAACAAAATCCTTGACGGAGGCTACGGTAGACATATCAGTTTCCTGCGGGAGTGAAGCTTGCCGGCGATGCATTCATGCAAGCAGGGGCCGCGGAACCGGCTTTGCCGGGCCGCAGGCGCAGCAGCCCCCTCGGGGGGCAGAGCGCTACACGAAGTGAGCAAACGTCGGGGCTCATGCTATTTCCAGATGTTGTAAGAAGTCTGCATCCAGGCTCCGACAACCACCAGCCACACCAGCGTCACCGGTATGAAGATCTTCCAGCCCAGACGCATGATCTGGTCATAGCGAAAGCGCGGGAAGGTGGCGCGTACCCACAGGAACATGGTGACCACTACAAAGGTTTTTGCACCCAGCCAGATCCAGCCCGGAATAAAGCTCAAAAACTCAAAGGGTGGCAACCAGCCGCCAAGGAACAGCAGGACGGCCAGAATGGCGACCAGCCACATGTTGGCGTATTCAGCCAGGAAGAACATGGCGAACGCCATGCCGGAATACTCCACCATGTGACCCGCCACGATCTCGGATTCACCCTCGACCACGTCAAACGGGTGACGGTTGGTCTCGGCCAGAGATGAAATGAAATAAACCACAAAAATCGGCAGCAGCGGCAACCAGTTCCACGACAGGAAGTTCATGCCCTGACTGGCCGCCATTCCCTTTCCCTGGCCCATCACGATATCGGTCATGTTCAGGCTGCCCGACACCATGAGGACGACGACGAGGCAAAAACCCATGGCGATTTCATAGCTCACCATTTGGGCAGAAGCCCGCATGGCACCCAGGAATGCATACTTGGAGTTGGAGGCCCAGCCCGCAATG
>JAUSDK010000241.1 GCA_030650875.1 Polaromonas sp. | reverse complement strand
CCAGCGCATCCGCGAACTCTCGCCCACCACCCAGATCGAGGTGCTGGTGCCCGACTTCCGCGGCCGCGACGACAAGGCGCTGGCCATCTTCCAGGCCGCACCGCCCGATGTGATGAACCACAACCTGGAAACCGCGCCACGCCTGTACAAAGAGGCCCGCCCCGGTAGCGATTACCAGTTCTCCCTGAGCCTGCTCAAGAAATTCAAGGCGCAGCACCCCCATGTGCCAACCAAAAGCGGCATCATGGTCGGCCTGGGCGAGACCGACGAAGAAGTGCTGCAAGTCATGCAGGACATGCGCGACCACGACATCGAGATGCTGACCATCGGCCAGTACCTGGCGCCCAGCACCTCACACCTGACCGTGAAGCGCTATGTGCACCCCGACACCTTCAAGATGTTTGAAGCCAGGGCCTACGAGATGGGATTCAGCCACGCGGCCGTGGGCGCCATGGTGCGCTCCAGCTACCACGCCGACCAGCAGGCCGGGCATGTGCTTGCGGCGGGCTCGGGCGCCTGATTTTTCACTATACTTTCAATAGCTATCAAGATCCATAAAGTAAGGGCTTGAGCCCTGTTTCATGCAAAATTCTCCGCTGAACCCCGGCCCGTGGTTCAACCCCCATTCGATCGAACCCCTTGCGGAAGCCGGCGCCTGGGCGCGCGGCCTGATGCTTTACCGCGGCCAGAAAGTGCTAGATCTTCAGATAGATCCCCAGGGCGAAGGCTGGCTGCTGCAGGGCGAAGTGCAAGGCAGTCAGCGCCAGCCCTACCTGCTCACCATCGACATGGCGCTGACGCCCGACGGCGCCGTCGACTACTGGGACAGCCGTTGCAGCTGCCCGGTGGGCCGCCAGTGCAAACATGGCGTGGCATTGATGATCAAGGCCGCCTACCACGGCCTGCTGGTGATGGGCCGCGACGGGTATTGCGCTGCAGCGCGCACACCGCCCACCCCCGAGCAACGCGAGGCAACCCGCCAGGCCGTCCAGGCCCGCGCCGAAAACATTGCCCGGACGGAAGCTGAAGCCCAGCTGCTGCGCTGGTGCGACGCGCTGGACCAGGCCAGCGCGTCGCCTGCGTCCGGCGGCGCGCCCAAGACGGCTCGCTCACCACAATATCTGTACCTGCTTGGCGTGACCGGCAGCACGGGCCCCAAGCCACAACTGAAGCTGGAAGCCGTGGTGTCTTCGGCCAAAGCCAGCGGCGGCTGGACCAAAGGCAAGGCCATTCGCACGCCGCCACGCCCTGACCTGGCGGTGTACGACCAGGCCAGTGACGCTGATCGCTACGTGCTGCAGCTGCTGCGTGCCATGCCCGACAGCGGTGGCCACTACTGGAACTATGGCTTCACCGCCTGCGTCTTGCTCGACGGCCATGCGAGCCTCGTGGTGCTTGAACAAGCCGCCAGCACCGGCCGCCTGTTTCTGGAAGACGGCAAGGCCAGCGCCGGCACCGCCCTGCAGTGGGGCCCGCCCCAGGCGCTGGACTGGCACTGGCAGGAAGTGCCCAGTCCCTACGCGGCCGAACCTGGCTGGGCCTTGCGCGCCAGACTGGCACCGGCGGCGCCGGGCACGCGCCTCGGTGCCGGCGCCATTCTGTGCCTGAACAGCCCGCCGCTCTACCTGGACGCCGACAACGGCCTGTGCGGCCCGGTACAAACCCAGGGCCTGACGGATGCCCAGCTGGCCGTGCTGCTCAGTGCCCCGCCGCTCAAACCATCGGCCCTGCAAAAACACCAGGTTCCGCTGATGCAGCGGCTAGGGCCTTTGCCGCTGCCGCCCATGCTGCAAAGCATTAGCAAGCTGCAGGGCATCACGCCGCGAGCCTGCCTGCACCTGTCGCCCAACACCCCCGAGGATGCGCCCTACCGGGGACTGATTCAGGCGCAATTGCGCTTTGACTATGCGGGCAATAGCGGCTGGTGGGCCGGCCAGGGCCTGTCCGTGCTGGTGGACGGGCCGGCGGGCCGCGTGCTGCTGCAGCGCGACGGCGAAGCCGAACTCGACGCCATCACCCGCCTGATGGACCTGGGACTGATGGCCACCGACGGCGGTATCTTCGGCATTCCGGGCGATGCCTCGCAGCAGGACTGGCTGCACTGGGCTGACAACGACTTCTCAGTGCTGCGCGATGCCGGCTTCGAGGTCACGCTGGAGGCAGCCCTGACCGACTGGATCACGCACGCCGACACGCTCGACGTGCAGCTGCAGCCACAGGGTGACGACGAGGCCAGCTCCCCGTGGTTTGACCTGTCGCTGGGCATGGAAATCAACGGCCAGCGCCACAACATCCTGCCCTGGCTGCCCGAGCTGATTGCAGCCGCAGCCGGCAGCGCGCCCGACCCGGCGACCGGCCAGCCCCAGCTGCCGCCCTTTGTGTATTTGCCCGCGCCGGGCGGCGGCTTTATCCGCCTGCCCACCGACGCGCTCAAGCCCTGGATGGCCGCGCTGCTGGAGCTGGTGGGTGACCGCGCCCACGATTTTTCGGGCGACAGCCTCACGCTGTCGCGACTGGACGCGCTGCGCACCGGCGCCGCACTGGGCGAAGGCGCCGTGTGGGAAGGCGCCCAGCACTTGAAGGACCTGGTGCAGCAACTCACCGGCCACGCCGAGTTGCCTGACGTGACCGTGCCGGACGGCCTGGCCGCCAGCCTGCGCCCCTACCAGCAGCAGGGCCTGAACTGGCTGCAGTTTTTGCGCCAGCACGGCCTGAGCGGCATCCTGGCTGACGACATGGGCCTGGGCAAAACGTTGCAGACGCTGGCCCATGTGCTGGTCGAAAAGGAAGCCGGGCGGCTCACGCACCCGGCGCTGATCGTGGCCCCCGTGAGCCTGATGGGCAACTGGCGGCGCGAGGCCGAGCGCTTCACGCCCGGCCTGCGCACGCTGGTGCTGCACGGCAAGGAGCGCCACGAGTCGGCCGACCAGATGGCCGCGCACGACCTGGTGATCGTGCCGTATTCACTGCTGCAGCGCGACCGCGAGCGCTGGCTGGAGCAGCGCTGGCACCTGGTGGTGCTGGACGAAGCGCAAAACATCAAGAACGCCAGCACCCATGCCGCGCAGGTGGTGAGCGAGCTGCAAACCCGGCATCGCCTGTGCCTGTCGGGCACGCCCATGGAAAACCACCTGGGCGAGCTGTGGAGCCTGTTCCACTTCCTGATGCCCGGCTTTCTGGGCAGCCAGGCCCGCTTCAAGGACTTGTTCCGCAACCCCATCGAAAAGCTGGGCGACCCCGAACGGCTGGCCCAATTGCGCCGCCGGATCACGCCCTTCATGCTGCGCCGCACCAAGCGGGAGGTGGCGACCGAGCTGCCCGACAAGATTGAAAGCGTCTCCAGCATCGAGCTGTCGGGCAAGCAGGCCGACCTCTACGAAACCATACGCCTGAGCACCGAAAAAGCGGTGCGCGACGCGCTCGCCAGCAAGGGCCTGGCCAAGTCGCAGATCCAGATTCTGGACGCGCTGCTCAAGCTGCGCCAGGTCTGCTGCGACCCGCGCCTGCTGCCGCTGGCGTCGGCAAAAAAAGTCAAGCAGTCAGCCAAGCTGGAGCACCTGATGGAGTTGCTGCCCGAGATGCTGGCCGAGGGCCGGCGGGTGCTGCTGTTTTCAAGCTTCACCAGCATGCTGTCGCTGATAGAGGACGAACTCAAGGCGCGCGGCCTGCCGTGGGTCAAGCTCACCGGCCAATCGCAAAAGCGCGACGAGATCATCGCGCGCTTTACCTCGGGCGCGGTGCCGCTGTTCCTGATCAGCCTGAAAGCCGGCGGCGTGGGCCTGAACCTGCCGCAGGCCGACACCGTGATTCACTACGACCCATGGTGGAACCCCGCTGCCGAAAACCAGGCCACCGACCGCGCCCACCGCATCGGACAAAAAAACCAGGTTTTCGTCTACAAACTGGTGGCGCAAGGAACGATTGAAGAGCGCATCCTGGACCTGCAGGCGCGCAAGGCCGCGCTGGCCGAAAGCATGTACAGCGGCTCGGTGGCGCGCAAGCAGCCCATGTTCACCGAAAGTGATCTGGCCGCACTGTTCATGCCGCTGGGCGCCTGAACGGCGCCATTCACCGTCAACGTCGCCACGGCGGCACGGGCTTGAAGCGCGCCTGCACAAAGGAAAGAAACAGCTTGACCCGCGCCGACATGCCGTGGCGCCCATCCACCAGCGCCACGATGCCGGCCTCCGGCAGATGCCAGTCTTCGAGCACGCGCACCAGCCGGCCCGTAGCCAGACTCTCGGCCACGTCCCATTCGGAACGCATGATCAGCCCCTTGCCCCTGAGGGCCCATTGCCGCACCACATCGCCGTCGTTGCTGCTTAGAATCGACGGCACCCGGACCGACACCTCCCCGCCATTCTTGCGAAAGCGCCAGAGGGTCACGTCTTCCTGGTTTTCCCGCAGCGCAATGCAGTCGTGCGTTACCAGCTCCTGCGGCTTGCGCGGTGCCGGATGCCGGGCCAGGTAGTCAGGCGCGCCGCACACAAAGCGCGCATTGGGCGCGATGGGATAGGCGACCATGCTCGAATCGGCAAGATTGCCGATGTGCACGATCATGTCGAAGCGGCTCGCATCGGCCGCAGACAGCACGTCACTGAGGGTCAGAGACACCATCAGCTTGGGATGCAGGGCCTGGAAATCGGCAATGGCGGCCGCCAGGTGGTGCCGGCCAAACCCCAGCGGGCCGCACACATGCAGCGTCCCGGCCACCTCGCCCGAACGCGAGCGAACGCTGTCGATCAGGTCATCAAGTTGCGCGAGCAGGCCAACGGCCCCCGCATAGAACAATTCGCCCTCGTCGGTGAGGCTGAAGCGCCGGGTACTGCGGTGGACCAGGTGCAGGCCCAGGCGGGTCTCCAGTTGCCGCAGGCGCTGCGACACCGCCGAGGCCGTCACGTCCATGCGCCGGGCAGCCTCGGCCAGCGACCCCCCTTCGGCGACCGCCATGAAGAAACGAAGGTCAGTGATATCGTTGGACATTGTTTAGTTTATTTAACGACAGAGATTGCGTTCAACAAGTTTATTCGACGCAATCAATCACCACGCCGGCGGATCATGAAGCCCGTCTAAAAAGGAAAGCATCATGATCGCGCACCGCGATGTGCTGGTTCGCCAATCCAGACGCAACAAAAAAGGCCGCGAAGGTTGCCCCTCGCGGCCTTGCATCAAACCATGCAGCGATTGCGGGTCAACCGCCGCGCGCTTTTTTGAGTCCATCCAGCATCACGTTGACCGCCTCAGCGCCGATATTGGGCACGTGCTTGTCGTAGACGGGCTTGATTTTTGCGATCACGCGGGCCTTTTCTGCTTCAGAAAACTCGTTGACCAGCATGCCCTTGGCCTTGAGGGTGGCGAGTGATTTTGCATCTTGCGCGCGGCTGGCATCACGCTGGACCGTCTGCCCTGCCAGCGCTGCTTCACGCAGCACCGCCTGCTCCTGCGGATTGAGCTGATCCCACAGCTTCTTGCTGTACAGCACAAAGAAGGGCGAGTAGGCATGACGCGTCACCGACAGATACTTCTGCACTTCATTGAGCTTGGATGTCTCGATCGTGGAAAAGGGATTTTCCTGACCGTCAATGGTCTTGGTTTCGAGCGCGGTGAACACCTCACCGAAGGCCATCGGCAGGGGGTTGGCGCCCAGCGTCTTGAAGGTATCCAGGAAAATATTGTTCTGCATCACGCGCACTTTGACGCCTTCAAAGTCTTCGACCCTGGCGACCGGGCGCTTGCTGTTGGTCAGGTTGCGAAAGCCGTTTTCCCAGTAGGCCAGGTTCACCAGGCCGGCGTCTTCGAGCTTCTTGTTGAAGTACTTGCCCGCCGGGCCATCCATCACGGCATAGGCTTCTTTCTCGCTGGCGAACAGGAAAGGCAGGTCAAACGCGCCCAATTCCTTCACGATGCCGACCAATGCCGAGCCGGATGTGCAAACGATCTCCTGCGTACCCGCCCGCGTGGCCTGGGCCGCTGCCAGGTCACCGCCGGCCGAGCCGCCCCAGAAGGCGTTGATCTTCATCTTGCCGCCGGTCTTGGCGGCCAGCACTTCCTGCATCTTCCTGACGCCGACGCCGACCGAGTGGTCTTCGTTCACGCCATTGGTGAACTTGATGGTGCGCTCGGCAAACTGGGCAAATGCCGCGGTACTGAGCAGCAAGGCTGCACCTACGAGGGCTGATACGAGGGTTCTACGTTTGAACATGGTTGTCTCCTGTAATTAAAATTAAACGACTGGGGTTGGGGAACAAGGGGTCACCGCATCCACCACTGCAGCGGCACGGTGACGATGGCGGGAAAAAGAACCAGCAAAAACAGCACGGCCAGTTGCGCCATCAGGAAGGGCAGCACGCCCTTGAAGGCGTCGTCCATGCTGATCTTGGCGACGCCGCACACGACGTTGAGCACCGTGCCCACGGGCGGCGTGATCAGGCCGATGGCGTTGTTCATGATGAACATGATGCCGAAGTAGACCGGATCAATGCCTGCCTTGAGCACCAGGGGCATCAGCACCGGCGTCAGAATCAGCACGGTGGGGGTGAAATCCAGCGCCGTGCCAACGGCCACGATCAGCACCATCATCATGAACATCAACAGGATCTTGTTGCCCATGAAGGGCGCCATCAGGTTGGCCACTTCCGTCGGAATGTTCGCCACGGTGATCAGCCAGGCGCTGACCATGGCGGCCGCCACCAGGAACATCACGACCGCGGTCGTCTTGCCGGCCGCCAGGATCACGCCGTACAGTTGCGACCACTTCAGCTCGCGGTAGATGAACATGCCCACGACAAAGCTGTAAACCGCCGCCACGACGGCCGCTTCGGTCGGCGTAAAAATGCCAAACTTCATGCCGCCAATGATGACGACGGGCAGCGCCAGCGCGAAGGCGCCCTCGGCCGTAATCCGCAGCCGCTCGGGCAGCGTGGGCTGGCGTGCAGGAAGAACGTTTTCCCGCTTGGCCACCCACCACCAGGTCAGGCCAATCGCCAGCCCCATCAGCACGCCGGGCACGATGCCCGCGAGAAACAGTTTGGTGATGGACACATTGCCCGCGACGCCGAAAATGATCAGTCCGATGGACGGCGGAATCACCGGCGCAATGATGCCGCCCGAGGCGATCAGCCCCGAGGCCCGGCCAACGTTGTAACCGGCAGCCCGCATCATGGGAATCAGCAGCGCGGCCAGGGCGGCGGTGTCGGCAATTGCCGAGCCCGACAGCGAGGCCATGATGACCGCCGCAATCACCGTGACGTAGCCGAGGCCGCCGCGGTAATGCCCGACCCAGGCCATCGCCAGGTTGACAATGCGGCGGCTGATGCCGCCGGCATTCATGAACTCGCCCGCCAGCAAAAAGAAGGGCACGGCCAGCAGCGGAAAATTGTCGGCACCGTCGACAAAACGCTGGGCCAGGATCTGGCTGTCGAAAGTGACGAGGCCGCTGGTGGCGGCCAGGAAAGCCATCAGCGTGACGCCGCAGACCAGCAGCGCATAGGCGATCGGCATGCCGATGGCCATGGCGGCCAGCAGGCTGAGGATAAAAATACTGACGGTCATGCCTTGCTTTCCTGCATTTGTTTTTCGACGTCGGCCAGGCCTTCGGTTTCGATCACCTGGACCAGCTCGGCCTCGCTGATGCGCCCCGTCACCAGCCGGAACAGCACGTTGAGATTGATGATGGCCATCACCACGCTGACGACGTAGCCGATGCCGTAAATCCAGATCATGGAGATGCCGACCACCGGCGAGACATTGCTGACCTGCAGCTCGTGCATCTCGAACGTGCCCATGAAAAACAGCACATTGCAGAACAGCATCAGGGCTTCGCTCAGGAAGAGGCAGACTTTTTTGCCCAGCACCGGCAGGTGCTTGACCAGGGTGTCTACGCCCAGGTGGCCGCCTTCGTGCATGGCCAGCATCGCGCCGATGTAGGTCAGCCAGATGAAGAAGTACCGCGACATCTCGTCGGAGACGGAGATGCCGGAATTGAAGGCGTAACGCAGCACCACGTTGCCGAACACCATGATGACCATGGCCACCATGCAGACAACCACCAGCAGCTCCAGCAACTTGAAGAAGCCGTGAATTGCTGCATCCATCGTTTTTTGAAAATTCATTTTCCGCCCGTTATCTGGTGGGATGGCTCAGGCCGCCTTGAGCTGCCGTGCGGGGCTGCTCAGGACGGGCAGGCGGCGGCGCGAGGCCAGCACCTCTTCGATGTCCTCCTTCGCGCCGTCGATCAGCACGCGGATCGCGCGCTCGGCTTCATCGGGCTGGTGCGCGATCACCGCGTCCAGCACGGCACGGTGCAGCGGCAGCGAGTGGGTCGGGCCGTCCTTGCGGCGTGTGGAAATTTCAAAGCTGGTGCGCAGCAGCGCCCCCAGTGCCTTGCTCATCTGCACCAGCATGCGGTTGCGGCTGGCGCGCAGCAGGCCCTGGTGGAAACGCAGGTCGTGCGTGACATAGTCGCCGCCCTC
>JAUSDK010000239.1 GCA_030650875.1 Polaromonas sp. | reverse complement strand
ACCGCCACTTTAACGGCAAAAATGGCCTGAGCCAATATGCAACGAGAAAAGCCCGCTATTCATTCAATAGCGCACCCAGGACCCGCCGCGGGCTGATAAGCTTGCGCCATGAAAAGCCTGTTTCACCTTGCATTCAATGTCACCAACCTGGACCTGGCCCGCCTCTTTTACGGGGACGTGCTGGGCTGCACGGAGGGCCGCTCCACCGCCACCTGGGTCGACTTTGATTTTGCCGGCCACCAGTTGTCGCTGCACCTGGGCGAGCCGCTCAAGACGGCGCTGACCGGCCATGTGGGCGAGCATCTGGTGCCCATGCCGCACTTCGGGCTGGTGCTGGGCCTGCCAGACTGGCAAGCCATGGCCGAGCGCCTGCAGGCGGCCGGCACCGCGTTTGTACTGGCGCCGCAGGTACGCTTTGAAGGCGAGCCCGGCGAGCAGTGGACCATGTTCTTTTACGACCCGTTTGGCAACGCGCTGGAGATCAAGGGATTCCGGTCGCTGGACACGCTCTACGCCGCCTGAAGCGGCCGGCCCCACCTTCTTTAGCGAGCGCCAGGCGCCATGGAATACACCTTTGTCTCGGCCACGATTTTGCTGCTGCTGATCACGGACCCGTTCGGCAACATCCCGATCTTTGTCAACGCCCTGCGCCATGTGGCGCCCGAGCGGCGCATGTGGGTCATCCTGCGCGAGGTGCTGATCGCCTTTTTGCTGCTGCTGACCTTCATGTTCGTGGGCGACGGTTTTTTGCGCCTGATGAACCTGAGCGAGTTGTCGCTGCAGATCGCCGGGGCCGTGATCCTCTTCCTGATCGCGCTGCGCATGATTTTCCCGTCGGCGCAGCCCGAGGCGGCGGCCCTGCAGGGCGAGCCGCTGATCGTGCCGCTCGCCATTCCGGCGCTGGCAGGCCCGTCGGCGCTGGCCACGGTCATGCTGCTGGTCTCGCAGGCGCCCACCCGGCGGCTGGAGTGGGTGGCCGCGCTGTGCGTGACCATGGCGGTCTGCGCGGTCGTGCTGGTGCTGTCCGACCGCATCCAGCGGCTGGCGGGCGACCGCGTGATGATGGCCTTTGAGCGGCTGATGGGCCTGATCCTGGTGGCGATTTCGGTC
>JAUSDK010000214.1 GCA_030650875.1 Polaromonas sp. | reverse complement strand
TGGGTAAACGGATGAATCACCGCACCGGCGGCAATGGTGGCGTTGGCAATCACGCAGTTGGCGCCCACGCGCACGCCCTGCTCCAGGCTGACCTTGCCTTCAAACAGGCAGTTCACGTCGATCTCGACGTCCTGGCCGCAGACCAGTTCGCCGCGCACATCAAAGCGCGCCGGGTCAGCCAGGCGCACGCCCTGCTCCATCAGGGCCATAGCTTGGCGCAGCTGGTAGACGCGTTCCAGCTCGGCCAGCTGCACCGGGCTGTTGACGCCGGCCACCTGGGGCGCATCGGTGATCTGGTGCGCCACCACGGCCACGCCGTCCTCGACGGCAAACTTCACGATGTCTGTCAGGTAGTACTCGTTTTGCGCATTGTTGTTGTCCAGCCGGGCCAGCCAGCGGCGCAGCAGGCGCGTCGGCACGGCCATGATGCCGCTGTAGATTTCATGGATCTCGCGCTGGGCGTCGCTGGCGTCCTTGTGCTCGACGATGGCGCGCACCTGGGCGGACGCCTGCGAGCCGGCGCGCACGATGCGGCCATAGCCGGTGGGCTCTAGCATGCTGAGCGTGAGCAAGGCCAGCCGCTGGCCGTCGCACTGGCCCAGGAGCGCCGCCAGCGTATCGGCCTGCGTCAGCGGCACGTCGCCCGACAGCACCAGCGTGACGCCGTCATCCTGCAGCAGCGGCAGCGCCTGCTGCACCGCGTGGCCGGTGCCGAGCTGCGGCATCTGGCGCGCAAACTTCAAGCCTAAATCATCTCCAGCACCCGTCATTCGGTCGCAGGCTGCTTCTACTTCCGTAGCGCCATGACCGGTGATCACGACCGCCTGGCGCGCCGATAACCGTGCGGCGCAGTCGATCACATGCCCCAGCAAGGCGCGGCCGCCCAAACGGTGCAACACTTTGGGCAGCGCGCTTTTCATCCGCGTGCCTTTGCCTGCGGCCATGATGACGACATCAATTGGGAGTGCCATGAGATTTCCTGTGAATTTATTGAGTGGGTGGCGTTCGGTTCTGGCGCTGAACGGGCAACGCCGCTCCCGGATTATCGGCGTGCTGGCCGTACTGGCGGTGGCCGGCCTGCTGCAGGCCTGCAGCACCCTGAAGCTTGCCTACAACCAGACCCCTGGTTTGGCCTACTGGTACCTGGACGGGCACTTTGACTTTCTGGACACGCAAAGCCTGCGCGTCAAGGACGATTTGGCCGGTCTGCAGACCTGGCACCGCAAAACCCAGTTGCCGGGCTATATCGACGCCCTGCAAAAGCTGCAGCTGCAACTGCCGCTGGACATCACGGCCGACGCGGCGTGCGCCGTGTTTACAGACGTGCGCGGCAAGCTGATGGCGGTGTCCGAACAGGCCGAACCGGCCGTTGCGGCCGTGGTCGCCAGCCTGAACGCCGGCCAACTGGTGCAGCTGGAGCGCCGCTTTGCCAAGGGCAATGCGGAGTACCGGGGCGACTTCATGGAAGGCACGCCACAAGACCGGCAGGGCAAGCGCGTGGAGCAGCTTCGCGGCCGTGCCGAGCGGCTGTATGGCCGACTGGGCGAGCCGCAGCGGGCGGTGCTCAGCCAGCGCACGGCGCAATCGCGCTTTGACGCGTCGATGCTCTACGCCGAAAAACTGCGTCGCCAGCAAGATGTGCTGCGCACCCTGCGCCCGCTGATTGCGGGCCAGGCCGCGCCTGAAAAAACGCAGGCGGCCGTGCGCGGCCTGTTTGAGCGCACGCTCAACCCGACGGATCCGGCCTTGCGCCAAACCCGGAATGCGCTGAACGATGAAAACTGCGCCACCTTTGCCGCGCTGCACAACAGCACCACGGCGGCCCAGCGCTTCCACGCGGTTCAAACCCTGCAGCGCTACGAGCAGGATTTCCGGACCCTGAACGCCGAGTGATCGCGCCCCGCCGCTGCAGGGCTTGAATTGAAACCGCCTACACCAGCGGCACTTGCCGGGGCGGTGTTTCGTAGTAGTCGGCGATGCGCTGCAGCGCTTTGGGATTGAGCAGGCGCAGTCGCCCGTTGTGGAGTTCGTGCAGGCCCAGCTGCTGCAGGCGCCTCAGCGTTTTGTTGGTGTGCACCAACGACAGGCCCAGCGCATCGGCAATGTGCTGCTGATTGAGGGGAAAGTCGATGGCCCCGCCCTCTGCCAGGCCAATGCGCTCCATCCTGCGGTACAGGTGCATCAGCAGCACGGCCACGCGCTCGGTG
>JAUSDK010000208.1 GCA_030650875.1 Polaromonas sp. | reverse complement strand
CTTGGCACCCAGCCGGGCCGCACGAATAGCCGCCTCGTCTGACCAGGCGCGCGCCACGCTGGCCGACAGCAAGAGCACGGCAGAAGAAAAGTAGATCCACATCAGCATCACGATCAGCGAGCCGGCCGCGCCATAGGCCGACACCACGGCAGCGGTCGACAGGTAAATGGCCATGAGGTATTTGCCGACTTCAAACAGGATGGCGCCGGCGGCGGAGCCCATGACGAGATAGCGCATGGCGGGCTTGGGGCCGCTGCTCATGTTCATGAGCGCCACGAACAAGGCGACGCTGAAGCCGAACAGCACGAGCTCGTTGATGACCCAGGCGATTTTTTCGAAGGGCAAGTAGGCGCCGGCCCAGCCTGACAACAGGCTTAGAAAGGTGGAAATCACCAGCGACACCAGCAGCAAAAAACCCAGGGCCAGTATGTAGGCGATGCCACGCAGACGCAATGAAGCGCTGTACCACCACTTCTGCTTGGGCGTCTCCCCGCTGCCGTGGCGCCACACGCGCTCGAACGCATCTTGCAGTTCGGCAAACACGCCGGTAGCGCCAAACAGCAGCAGCACGAATGCAAACAGGGACGCGGCGAGGCCTTCCGAGGGCTTTCTTGAGCTGGACAGGGCCTGCTGAACCGCCTCCGCCCCTTGCGCACCGATCACGCTGCGGATCTGCGCGACCAGGCTGGTTTCAATATAGCTGCGGTCCAGCCACCATCCCAAAATGGCCACCAGCAAGACCAGCAATGGGGCCAGACTGAGAATGCCGTAAAAAGACATGGCCGCGCTCATGCGCAGGCCGTCGGCGTCTATCCAGCAGTCAATGGCGCGCCGCCAGGGGCGGTAAAGATACTGAAGGGCTGAAAGCCCAAGGGCCAGCAAGGCACGCAGACCCAGGACAAGTTTTTCCATCATGTCTGGAGCTTACTAAAGCCCCGGGGATGCAGGCACCAGACGGCGCGGCAACCACCCGTAGGTGCGCACCGACGGCTCGGACCGCAAGCGGTGGTTTGCCAGGAACTGAGGTACTTACGTACTGGCCTTGAACAGCGCCGCGACTTTTTTGCGGGCCTTGATGTTGGCGGAGATGCCGCTGCGCGCCGGACCGGCCTTGGCGTCGGCTTCCCAGGCGGGTTGCGCCTGGCTGTCGGCCTTGGGCTCGTAGGGTTTGTCAAAGAACGGATCGCGCGAGGCGGCCGGGGCGCGGTGCGGCGTGTATTCGCGGCGCTCACGCGGTGCGCGCAGGTCACGCGGCTCGCGGGCGGCGATGCCTTCGGTGCCGCTTTCAGCCTCGCGGTACATGCGGCGCCCGTCGTTGATGCGGCCCTGTTCGGCGATGCGGGGGCGGTCTTCCTCAAACTCCAGCGGTTCAATCTCGATCTTGGTGCCCAGCAGCTTTTCAATGTCAGCCACCAGGCGGGCGTCGCTGCTGGCGGCAAAGCTCACGGCCAGGCCCGAGGCGCCGGCGCGGCCAGTGCGGCCAATGCGGTGCACGTAGTCTTCGGCGTTGAAGGGCTCGTCGAAGTTGAACACGGCCGGCACGTCATTGATGTCGAGGCGGCGCGCGGCCACGTCGGTGCAGACGAGCAAGTCGACCTCGCCGGTTTTGAAGGCTTCGAGGGCCTTCAAGCGTTCTTCCTGGCTTTTGTCGCCGTGCAGCGCGGTGGTTTTAAGGCCTTCGCGTTCGAGCGAGCGGGCCAGGCGGGCGCAGCCAAGCTTGCTGTTGACGAAGACAAACGCCTGCTTCATGCCGCGTGTTTTAAGAATCTGGTGCAGCGCGCGGCGCTTGTCGTCGGCGCTGACGCTGTAGAAATGCTGCTCGACCGTGGCGGCGGTCGCGTTGGAGCGGGCCACCTCGATCGTCACCGGGTCTTGCAGGAAGCTGGCGGCCAGGCGCTTGATTTCAGGCGAAAAAGTGGCTGAAAACAAGAGCGTGATGCGCTGCTTGGGCAGGTAGCTCAGGATGCGCTGCAGGTCGGGCAGAAAGCCGATGTCGAGCATGCGGTCGGCCTCGTCGAGCACCACGTATTCGACCTGGTTGAGCACGCAGTTCTTGGCTTCAATGTGGTCCAGCAGGCGACCCGGCGTGGCCACCAGCACCTCGACCCCTTTTTTGAGTTCGATGGTTTGCGGCTTCATGTCCATGCCGCCAAACACCACCGCGCTGCGCAGGTTGGTGTACTTGCCATACAGCTCGACCTGCTCG
>JAUSDK010000206.1 GCA_030650875.1 Polaromonas sp. | reverse complement strand
GTACGCCTCGTCGGGCGACGACTTTGCCGAAGCGGCGCGGCGCGAGGCCACCCGAACGCGCGACCTGCTGCAGGCCGCACGGCCCTGACCTGACGCCTTCGCCTACTGGCTGAAAACCGGCGATGCAACTCAAGTGGCTGGAAGACTTTGTGGCGCTGGCGCAAACCGGCAGTTTCAGCCGCGCCGCCGAACTGCGTCATGTCACGCACCCGGCGTTCGGGCGCCGCATCAAGGCGCTGGAGGCTTGGGCCGGCACCCCGCTGATTGAACGCGGCAGCACGCCGCTGGCGCTGACGGCGGCAGGCGTCAGCCTGCTGGACAACGCGCAGCAAATGGTGGGCAACCTGAAGTCGGCGCACCATGAGTTGCTGAGCGCCGCCGGACGCCAGGAAAACACCGTCACGCTGGCCACCGGGCGCACGCTGGCCCGCACCCTGGTGGCCGACCTGATGCTGCGCTTCAAGCCGCTGCTGGCCCACGGCGAGCTGCGCATCCTGACCCGCTCCCTGACCGAGACCACGCAGCTGCTGGAGCGCGGTGAAGCTGACTTCATGGTGATCTACCACCACCCGCTGCTGGCCGTGCAGCTCAGCGCGCGGCAGTACACGCACACCACGCTGGCGCAGGACAAGCTGGTGCCGGTCACCCGGGCCCACCCCCATGCGCAGATCCAGGGGCAGGGCCAGCACCAGTTTGGCGGCAGCGATGCCACGCCCTACCTGGCCTATGCCGGCACGCTGGCGCTGGGCCGGCTGGTGCAAGACCATCTGGCCAACAACCCGCACGCCCCGCAGTTGCGACGGGTGATGGAATGCGACTCGGCCGATGCCGTCTACGAATATGCCCTCAAGGGCCTGGGCGTGGCGTGGCTGCCCTGGTCGATGGTGTCGGGTGCCTGCAAGGCCGGCCAGTTGCAGGTGCTGGGTGATGCGCCGCTGGAGGTGCGCTTTGAAATGCGGGCCTACCGTGCCAAGCGCCGCCTCCATCCGCTGGCCGAGCGTTTGTGGCAGGTGATGGAACAGCGCTGAGCGCGTGCCAAAACGGCCACAACCCGTGCCAAAGCGGCACAAGCGTTTAAAGCGCGCTGGTCACAATAAAAGAATTCATTTCCTTCCAGAACCCGTGCTGCCTGCGCTTTGGGCCGCCCGGATCAAGATGGACCTGTCCATGTCCCCGCGATGACGCCTTCCCGCTTTTTGGAAAGAAATCCATGAACTCCCCGTCTGTTTCCCGCCGCGTCGCCTTGTGCGGTGCCCTGACCTCGCTGTCCCTGCTGGCCTGCGGCAGCGCGCTGGCCCAGCCCGACAGCTACCCCAGCAAGCCGATCACCATCGTGGTGGGCTACCCGGCGGGCGGCAGCACGGACCTGAGCGGCCGCACGCTGGGTGCCGAGCTGTCCCGCAAATTGGGCGTTCCGGTCATCATCGAGAACGTGGGCGGTGCGGGCGGTGCCATTGGCGCCCAAAAGGTGGTCAACGCCGCACCGGATGGCTACACGCTGCTGGTCGGCGCCAGCAACGAGATTGCCATTTCCCGCCTGGTGTCCGCGTCGGTCAAATACGACGTCAAGGACTTCACCCCCATCGGACTGATTGCGACCCAGCCCATGGTGCTGGTGGCGTCGCAAAAGTCAGGCGTCAAGACGGTCGAGCAGTTCATGACCCTGGCCAAGCAGAACCCCGGCAAGTACAGCTTTGGCAGCTCGGGCGTCGGCACCGCCCTGCACCTGGCTGGCGAAATGGTGAAGGACCAGGGCGGCCTGTTCATGACCCACATTCCCTACCGCGGCGTGGCGCCTCTGGCCAATGACCTGCTCGGCAACAACATTGAATTCGGCGTGTTCGTGCTGTCCAGCGGCCTGCCGCACATCCGTAGCGGCAAGGTGGTCGCCCTCGGCACCACCGAAGCCCGGCGTTCGCCCATGACCCCCGACATTCCTGCGCTGGCCGAAACGCCAAAGCTCAAAGGCATAGACATCAACATCTGGTTTGCGCTGATGGGCCCGGCCGGCCTGCCCGAGCCAGTGGTGGCCAAGCTGAAAAAGGCCCTGAACGAGTCCTTGCAGACGCCTGCGCTGCGCAAGAAGCTTGAAGACTCGGGCTCCACGGTGTCGCCGCTCAATGTGGACATGCCCAAGTTCCTGGCCCAGGAAACCGCCAAATACAAACGCATTGTCGACTTCGCGAAGATCAAGGAATGAACGCCAAACTGGAATTTCATTTGCCCAAGCCCGACATCGCGGCCTGGCGCGCCGGCAACACCGGGGTCGAGGGCGTCTGGCAGTTTGACTCGGGCCAGCCCGGCCGCGAGGTGCTGATCACCGCGCTGATCCACGGCAACGAGCTGTGCGGCGCCTGGGCGCTCAAGGGGCTGCTGGAGGCCGGCGTGCGGCCCGAGCGTGGCCGCCTGACGCTGGCGTTTGGCAACCTCGCCGCATTTGACCGGTTTGACGCCGACGACCATGACGCTTCCCGCTTCGTCGACGAAGACCTGAACCGCCAATGGGCGCCCGAGCGCATCGCGGCTGGCGGCACGCAGGAGCGCCGGCGCGCCCTGGCGCTGCTGCCCTTTGTCGCCCGGGCCGACTGGCTGCTGGATCTGCACAGCATGCATGAGCGCGCCGCGCCCTTGCTGCTGACCGGCATGCAGGCGCGAAACCTGGCGCTGGCGCGCGAACTGCGCACCCCGGAACACATCGTGGTGGACCCCGGCCACAAGGACGGCGTGCGCATGCGCGACTTCGGCCGTTTTGGGGCGCTGTGCGCGGACGGCAGCGACAACGGCACCCGCTCCCTGCTGATCGAATGCGGCTTTCATGGCGACCTTGAAAGCCGCAGCGTGGCCCAGGACATCTGCGTGCGCTTTTTGCAGGCCTCCGGCGTGCTGCAGGCAGAGGCGCTGCAGCAAGCCCTGCCAAGCTGGCGGCAAGCCGACGCGCCGCGCCAGTGGGTGCTTGAAGTCACCGGTCCGGTGGTCGCCCGCAGCGACCAGTTCCGCTTTACCGAGCCCTTTCAGGGGCTGGAAATCATTGCGCATACCGGCACCGTGATCGGCTGGAACGAGGGCGATCCGGTGACCACGCCCTACGACGACTGCGTGCTGGTGATGCCCTCGACCCGCCAGGCCCAAGCCGGCGTGACCGTGGTGCGTTTTGCGCGGCGGCGCCCCCTGTAAAAGGGGCGCCTGAAACGGGTTTGAATTCAGCGGTTGCTGAGCGTGCCCACGCTCAGCGCCGCCTGAGCAGCCCGCCCAGCATCACGCTGGCCAGCGCCGCCACCACCAGCGCAATGCCGGCCCATTGCCACGGCGTGATGACTTCGCCCAGCACCAGCATGCCGGCCGCCAGACCCACAATCGGCACGCCCAGGCTGAAGGGCGCGACGCGGTTGGCCGGGTGGCGTTTGAGCAGGCCGGTCCAGAGGCTGTAGCCCACGAGCGTGGCGACCCAGCCCAGGTAGGCCACCGCCAGCCAGCTCGATGCGCGCGCCTGCGTCCACTGCCAGCGCGTGGACTCGGGGTCAAACAGCGCCGACAGGGCCACGAAAGGCAGCACCGCGACCATGCTGCTCCACACCACAAAGGCGGGGGGCGAGTAGTGCACGGCGACCTGCTGCACGCGCCGCGCCACGATGTTGGACAGGGCCCACATGGCCGCCGCGCACAGCGTCAGCAGCAAGCCCGCAAGGGTGGTGGCGCTGGCCAGGGCCGCGCCAGGATTCAGGTAGTTCATCGCAAAGCACGCCAGGCCCAGCGCCGCCAGCGCCATGCCGATCTGCAGCGGCCGGCTGGCGCGCTCCTTGAGCAGCACAAAGCCAAACAGCGCCGTGAAAAATACCTGCGTCTGCAGCAGCACCGACGCCAGCGCCGCCGTCATGCCCACCTGCAAGGCGAAAAACAGGAGGCCGAACTGCCCCACGCCCTGAAAGAGGCCGTAGAGCACCACCCATTTCCAGGGAATGCGGGGTGGGCGGATGAACAGCGCCAGCGGCAGCACGGCAAACACATAGCGCGCAGCACCCAGCTGAAACGGCGTGAAGTCGCGCAGCGCGAATTTCATCACCACGAAATTGACGCCCCACAGCATGACCACCGTGAGGGCCGCTGCCAGGTCGCGGCCGCTCAGGCGGGCCTCGCTCACACCCGTGCGCCGCCGCAGCGCAAGCCGTGGCGTGGTGTTGAAAGGAATAAATCAGTGTGCATGGCGGGGTGGGTAGGGGGAGCCGTTCAGGTCGGCGGGGAAACTTGGGTCATCAGACTCCGCTGATTATTCCCCATTGGCGCGAAATGGCGCATACGGCGTGCGGAAAACACGGGGCACCGGGTGCGAATCTGCTAACCTTTACCCATCCATTATTTTTTGAAAGGCCCACCATGTCCGATACCCGAGCCAGCGTAGAAGCGCAAGAAAAATTGGTCTCCGACATCAAGTCCGTGATCTCGGACGCCGAAGAAATGCTGTCCGCCACGGCGGACCAGGCTGGCGACAAAGTGGCCAACTTGCGTGCCCGCGTGCAGACCCGCCTTCACGATGCCAAAGTACGTCTGGGCGAAGCCGAAGCCGTGCTCGTCGCCAAGACCAAGGCCGCCGCCAGGGCGACCGACGCCTACGTCCACGAGTCGCCCTGGACCTCCATTGGTGTGGCCGCTGGCGTGGGGCTGCTGCTGGGCCTGGTCATTGGCCGTCGCTGAATGGCGGCTCGGTTTTCGGGTAACGATCCGCTTTGATGGCCCATGAATCGGGCGGCTCCGGCCCACTGGCCGCGCTGAGGAACATCGCTGCCACTGTGCTGGGCACGGTGCAGGTGCGGCTGGCGCTGCTGGCCAATGAAATCCAGACCGAAAAGCACCATGCCCTGCAGCAGCTGGCGCTGGGCCTGGCGCTGGTGTTTTGCCTGGGCCTGGGCGTGGTGCTGGCCGTGGCGCTGGCAGTGATCCTGTGGTGGGACAGCCGGGTCTGGTTGGTTGGGGTGTTCACCACACTGTTTTTGGGCCTGGCTGCGTATTTTTATGCGGCACTGCGCCGCAGCAACGCGCAATCGACTTCTCCGTTCGAGGCCAGCCTGGCCGAGTTGCAGGAAGACCTGCGCCAACTCAAGGCGGCCGCCGGCCATGAAAAATAGCCTGCTGGAACTGCATCAGCAGCGCGGCCGGCTACGGGAGCGCATTGCCAGCCAGCGCGCCACCCTGGCGCAGCAACTGGTGCCGCTGCAAAATGCGTCGGATGCCGGCCAGCGCATCGTGTCGCTGGTGCGCGGTGGCGTGCAGTACCTGAAAAGCCATCCGCTGCCGGTGTTGCTGGCGCTGTCGGCGCTGGTGCTTCTCAAGCCGCGCCGCGCCTTGCGCTGGGCCGGGCGGGGTGTGGCGCTGTGGCGCAGCTGGCGTGCGCTGCGCGCCTGGGTGCCGTCGTCGCTGCTCGGCCGCTGGCTGCGTTAGGCCCGTCAGCCGCCCAGCGGCGCGGCACGGGCCGCATCAAGGTGGGCCTTGACGCGCTGTGCCAGCGCAAAATCGCCGGGCGTTTCAGGCTGCCAGGCCGGCACTTCAAGGGGCTGGCCGTCGGCGTCAAGCGCCACAAACACCACCAGGCATTCGGTGATGGTTTCCATGTGGCCGGTTTTCAGGTCGCCGCTGCGCACTTCCACGGTAATGTTCATGCTGGTCCGGCCGGTATAGGCCAGGCGGGCTTCCACCTCGACCAGATCGCCGATCATGATGGGTTTATGAAACCGGATGCTGCCCACCGACACCGTGACGCAGTAGCGCTTGGCCCAGCGCGTCGCGCAGGCGTAGCCGGCCTCGTCTATCCATTTCATGACGGTGCCGCCATGCACCTTGCCGCCAAAGTTGACGGTGTGGGGTTCAGCCAGAAAACGCAGCGTGATGGAGGACATGGCAGGTGTTTTGTAAAGGTTGGACGCCCATTATCGGGAAAACGGAACGCCTGCCGCAGGCTTTTCTTCCAGCGCCAGCCGGCCAGCACCAAGGCGTAGAGGTCAGAGCAGCCGCGCCAAATAGCGCCCGGTGTGGCTGTCCGGGTTGGCGGCCAGGTCTTCGGGCGTACCCACGCCCACCACGGTGCCGCCGCCAGCGCCGCCTTCGGGGCCCATGTCGATCAGCCAGTCGGCGGTCTTGATCACGTCCAGGTTGTGCTCGATCACCACGATGGTGTTGCCCGCATCGCGCAGCTGGTGCAGCACCTTGAGCAGCAAATCTATGTCGGCAAAGTGCAGGCCGGTGGTCGGCTCGTCCAGGATGTAGAGCGTGCGGCCGGTGTCGCGCTTGCTCAGTTCCAGCGCGAGCTTGACGCGCTGCGCCTCGCCGCCCGACAGCGTGGTCGCCGCCTGGCCCAGCTTGATGTAACTCAGACCCACATCGAGCAGCGTGTGCAACTTGCGCGCCAGCGTGGGCACGGCCTTGAAGAACTCGGCGGCGGTCTCGACCGTGAGGTCCAGGATCTGCGCGATGTTTTTGCCCTTGTATTGCACCTCCAGCGTTTCGCGGTTGTAGCGCATGCCCTTGCAGACGTCGCAGGGCACATAGACATCGGGCAAAAAGTGCATTTCGACCTTGACCATGCCGTCGCCCTGGCAGGCTTCGCAGCGGCCGCCGGCGACGTTGAAGGAAAAGCGTCCGGCGCCGTAGCCGCGTTCGCGCGCGGTGTTCATCTCGGCCATCAGCTCGCGGATCGGCGTGAACAGGCCGGTGTAGGTGGCTGGGTTGCTGCGCGGCGTGCGGCCAATTGGCGACTGGTCGACGTTGATGACCTTGTCGAAATGCTCGATGCCTTCAATCGCCTCGTGCGGGGCCGGCTCTTCATGCGCGCGGTACAGCGTGCGCGCCACGGCGGCGTCCAGCGTGTCGTTGACCAGCGTCGACTTGCCCGAGCCGGACACGCCGGTCACGCAGGTCAGCAGGCCGACGGGGATTTCAACACTGACGCCCTTCAGGTTGTGGCCGGTCGCGTTGACCACGCGCAGCGCCTGCATCTCGCCCAGCGTGGCCTGGTGCAGGGCTTCGCGCGCCGCGCGGCGTTCGGCGGCCGGGCTGGGCGCAAAGCGCGATTTGCTTTTGTCGAACGTGGGGGTGCTTTTGACCGTGGGCAGCCATGGCGTGCGGCGCGCGGGCACGGCAATCTTCAGCGTGCCCGCCAGGTACTTGCCGGTCAGCGACTCGGGGTTGGCCTGCACTTCTTCATACGTGCCCTGCGCCATCACGCGCCCGCCATGCACGCCGGCGCCCGGCCCCATGTCGATCACATGGTCGGCGGCGCGGATCATGTCCTCGTCGTGCTCGACCACCAGCACGCTGTTGCCAATGTCGCGCAGGTGCTTGAGGGTGCCGATCAGCCGGTCGTTGTCGCGCTGGTGCAGGCCGATGCTGGGCTCGTCCAGCACATACATCACGCCGGTCAGGCCCGAGCCGATCTGGGACGCCAGCCGGATGCGCTGCGACTCGCCGCCGCTCAGGGTTTCGGCACTGCGGTCCAGGCTCAGGTAATTCAGGCCCACGTCGTTCAGGAACTTGAGCCGAAGGCCGATCTCGCGCACCACCTTGCCGGCAATCTCGGCCTTGGCGCCTTCCATCTTCAGGGTGTTGAAGTAGGCAAAGCTGTCGCGCAGCGTGTCGTGGCTGACTTCGTAGATGGCTTTCCGGCTGCTGACCGGGCCGGCGCCGGCTTCGCTCTCGGTGGTGCCGACCAGGTAGACATGGCGCGCTTCGCGCCGCAGGCGGGTGCCCGCGCAGTCGGGGCAGGGCTGCACGCTGCGGTACCTAGCCAGGTCGTCGCGCACCACGGCAGAGTCGGTTTCGCGGTAACGTCGCTCAAAGTTGGTGATCACCCCTTCAAACGGGTGCTTCTTGCTGACTTTTTTGCCGGTCTCTGCGCCTTCGCGGGCGTCCGTGAGGTAGCTGAACTTGATGTTTTCGGTGCCCGAGCCAAACAGCACCACCTGCTGCACGGCCTCGGGCAGGTCTTCGAAAGACTGGTCGATGTCAAACTGGTAGTGGCTGGCCAGGCTCTCCAGCATCGAAAAATAATAGGCGTTGCGCCGGTCCCAGCCTTTGACGGCGCCGCTGGCCAGGCTCAGGCTGGGGAACGCCACCACCCGCGTCGGGTCAAAAAACTCCTTGTGGCCCAGGCCGTCGCAGCCGGGGCAGGCGCCCACCGGCGAGTTGAAGGAAAACAGCCGGGGCTCCATCTCGCTCAGCGAATAGCTGCAGACGGGGCACGAGAACTTGGCGCTGAACAGGTGTTCGCGGTCCGTGTCCATTTCCAGCGCAATCGCCTTGCCGTCGGCCAGCCGCAGCGCCGCCTCAAAGCTTTCGGCCAGCCGCTGGCGCAGCGCGGGCGGCGGCGCGGCGCCGGCTTCGGGCTGGATTTCCTTGTCCATGCGCACCTTGAGGCGGTCAATCACCACGTCGATGTTGTGCTTTTCGGTTTTCTTGAGCTTGGGCAGGGCGTCAAATTCGTAGGCCGTGCCATCGACGCGAAAGCGCACATAGCCCTGGGCCTGCATTTCTGCAAACAGGTTTTCAAACTCACCCTTGCGCTCGCGCGCCACCGGCGCCAGGATCATCAGCCGGGTGTCTTCGGGCAGGGCCAGCACGGTGTCGACCATTTCGCTGACGCTTTGCGCCTGCAGCGGCAAATCATGTTCGGGGCAAAAAGGCGTGCCGGCGCGCGCAAACAGCAGCCGCAGGTAGTCGTGGATCTCTGTCACCGTGCCCACGGTGGAGCGCGGGTTGTGCGAGGTCGCTTTTTGTTCGATGGAAATGGCGGGCGACAGGCCCTCGATCATGTCCACGTCGGGCTTGTCCATCAACTGCAGGAACTGCCTGGCGTAGGTGGACAGGCTTTCGACGTAGCGGCGCTGGCCTTCGGCATACAGCGTGTCAAACGCGAGCGAGGACTTGCCCGAGCCGCTCAGGCCGGTGATGACCACCAGCTGGTTGCGCGGAATATCAAGGTCGATATTCTTGAGGTTGTGGGTACGCGCCCCGCGAATGCTGATGCGCTGGGCCGCCAGCACGCTGGCGAGGTACTTGCTGTCGTTAAGGGAGTTCACTGGAATGGGGGCGCCGCAAAACCTTCCATCATAGACCGAAGCCCCGTTTCAAGCACAATAGGCGGGTTGCAAACCGGCCAGAGCGGCCGGCCTGGCGGCTTCAACACCCGGCTTCAGTCTGGCCCGTGCGCCGATAATTTTGCTGCAATCATTTTTTAGACCTTCCTACCCGTGTCTTCTGCCGCCCCTTCATTTCCCATGACCGCCACCGAGCGGCGCGCCAGCGCGTCACTCGCATCGATTTTTGCGCTGCGCATGCTGGGGCTGTTTTTGGTGCTGCCCGTGTTTGCGCTGGAAGCGGCCCGGTTCCCGGGTGGCGATGACCCGGCCCGCGTCGGCCTGGCCATGGGGGTGTATGGCCTGACGCAGGCCTTGCTGCAAATACCGTTTGGCATCGCGTCCGACCACTGGGGCCGCAAGCGCGTGATGCTGGCCGGGCTGCTGGTGTTCGCGCTGGGCAGCTTCGTGGCCGCCTGGGCGCCTGATTTGAACTGGCTCACGGCCGGCCGGTCGCTGCAGGGCGCGGGCGCCATTTCGGCCGCCATCACGGCGCTGCTGGCCGACTGCACCCGCGACGAGGTGCGCACCAAGGCCATGGCGCTGGTCGGTGTCAGCATTGCGCTGATGTTTGCGCTGTCGCTGGTGGCCGGGCCGCTGCTGGCCGGCAGCATCGGGTTGCATGGCATTTTTGCGCTGACCGGCGCCCTGGCGCTGGCCGGCATGGCGCTGGTGCGGTGGTGGGTGCCGGCCGAGCCGCCGCGCCATGCGGGGCCGCCGCGCGGCGGCATGCGGGCGGTACTGAAGGACCCGGCCCTGCTGCGGCTGGACTTCGGGGTGTTTGTGCTGCACGCGGTGCAGCTCGCCATGTGGATGGCCATTCCCGGGCTGCTGGTGGCCGCCGGGCTGGACAAGGCGCTGCACTGGCAGGTCTACCTGCCGGCCGTGGTGGGCTCCTTTCTGGTGATGGGCCTGACGCTGTTTCCGCTGGAGCGGCGTGGCCATTTGCGTGCTGCATTCCTGGGCGCCGTGGGCCTTATTTTTCTGGTGCAACTGGCGCTGCTGTGGGAAACCGCCACGGCGGCGCACCACCTGGGCCTGCTGGGCGGCCTGCTGTTTTTGTTTTTTTGCGGCTTCAATGTGCTGGAAGCCAGCCAGCCCAGCCTGGCCTCGCGCCTGGCGCCAGCGCATGCGCGCGGTGCGGCGCTCGGGGTCTACAACACGGCGCAGTCGCTGGGCTTTTTTGCCGGCGGCGCCGTGGGCGGCTGGATCATCAAGGCGCACGGGCCCGGGGCGCTGTTCATGGCGTGCGCCGGCCTGATGCTGCTGTGGCTGCTGGTGGCCTGGCCGATGCGGGCGCCGGGCCGCACCGCGCGCGGTGCGGTTCCAGGCGCCGACCCGCTGGGCCAGTCCGCCAGTTAAACTCAGCGGATTCGCTTTGGGGGATCAGCCCCGAAGAACTTCAGGAGAAAACGCCATGGCATCCGTCAACAAAGTCATCATCGTCGGCAATTTGGGGAAAGACCCCGAAATGCGCAGCTTTCCCAGTGGCGACCAGGTCGCCAACGTCACCATCGCCACCACCGACAAGTGGAAGGACAAACAGTCCGGCGAAATGAAGGAAGCCACCGAATGGCACCGTGTGGTGTTCAACGGCCGCCTGGCCGAAATCGTTGGCCAGTACCTGCGCAAGGGCTCGCAGGTCTACGTCGAGGGCAGCTTGCGCACGCGCAAGTGGACCGACCAGAGCGGCGTTGAAAAATACACGACTGAAATCCGCGCCGACCAGATGCAGATGCTGGGCAGCCGCCAGGGCATGGGCGGCCCCGGTGCCGGCGGTCAGGACGAGGGCGGTGGCTACGAGCCGCGCCAGTCCGCGCCGGCCCGCGCCCCGGCGCCCGCACCCCGGCAGCAAGCCGCGCCTGCGCCGTCCAAGGCCGCCAGCGGCTTTGACGACATGGATGACGATATTCCGTTTTAAAACACGCCAGGCCCACGAATCCGGGTGCCCGTCGTAAATGCTATTTAAATAATAGCTATTAGTGTGGGCCAAGCAAGGGTTTGAAGCATTTTTGTCTGTAATTTTCATGTAAATTGTCCGGCGCCCAAGCCGGGCGGCCCAGCGGCGCTTGTGCCGCGCCTTTTAAACCTCAGCCCACGATGATTAGTTTGCGACCTTCCGGCCTTTGTTTTTTGCGCCCCCTGTCCGGCGCAGCCCTGCTGGCGCTGGGCTTGTGCGTCATGGCGCCCGCCAGCGCACAAGGCACGACCGAGCCGCTCACGGTGCTGACCGAGCCGGGCAGTGCGGGCCTGGGGTTTGCCATGCGGGCCGAAGCCTCGCCCTACCGGGACGCGGGCACCCGCTACGACTTGCTGCCGCTGTACCTGTACGAAGGCGAACGGGTTTTTCTGCATGCCAACCGGGCTGGCGTGAAGCTGCTGAACGGCAGTGGGCCCCGTTTGGACCTGTTTGTCGAGCAGCGGCTGGAAGGCTTTCCGATCGACGACCTGCCCGCCAGCCTGGATGGCATGGCAACACGCCGCACCGGCACCGATCTGGGGCTGTCCCTGCGCTATAGCCAGCCTTGGGGCAACCTGCAGGCCGAGTGGCTGCGCGATGCCGGCAATGCCTCCGGCGGCAGCGAAGTTCGCCTGGGCTACAGCTACGACTGGAAGTCCGGCCCGTGGACGCTGCGCCCCAGCCTGAGCGTGTCCCTGCGCGACGCCAAGCTAAACAACTACTACTACGGTGTGCAGGCGGGCGAGGCCACGCCCGATCGCCCGGCCTACACGGCCGGCTCCGGCGTCAACACCACGGCGGGACTCTACGGTTCCTACGACTTGTCGCAGCGCTGGCGCCTGCTGGCGGGCGTGTCCGCCACGGTGCTGGGCAGCCAGGTCAAAAACAGCCCCATCGTGCAGCAGCGCGTGCTGCCCGCCGTGTATGTGGGCGCCGCCTACGACTTCGGCGGCCACGAGCGCGCCTGGGCCCAGACCAGCTCGCCCACCTACTTCAAGCTGCTGTACGGCAAAGCCACCGACGACGGCTGCCACATGGTGAAAATCATCACGGCGCAATGCCTGTCAACGGCCAGCGTCAACCCGACCAGCATCAGCGGCGTGCAGATTGGCAGGCCTTATATCCAGAACTTCAACGGATGGCCGGTCGATGTGGTCGGTTATGCGGGCCTGACGCACCACAATGACAACGGGCTGCAACCCAACGGTCTGCAGCTGGACTTGTTCATGAAAGCGTATTACTCCGGCTTTCCGTGGAGTGCCCGGGTCAAGACGCGGCTGGGTCTGGGGGTTGGCGTGTCGCTGGCGCAGCGGGTTCCGTACATTGAAGCGAGCAGCCAGGCGGCCAATCGGGAGTCGACGTCGCGGCTGCTGCACCACTTTGACCCGACGCTGGACGTGAGCCTGGGCGACCTGATCGGTTCGCGGGCGCTGAAAGAGACCTATATCGGTTTTGGCGTGTCGCACCGCTCCGGCATTTTTGGCTGGTCGCGCCTGCTGGGCGGCGTCAGCGGCGGCTCCAACTACATCTACACCTACGTCGAGACGGCGCTGTAAGGTGCTGGCCGGGCTGCACAAATGCTATATTTTAAATAGCGGATTGCGGCCGGCTTGATTGGGCTGGCGCTCGATTTTATGTCTGACCCGGCAGGTTGCGCACATTGCTGCTGTGGATCACGCCGCCGCCCAGGCACACCTCGCCCTGGTACAGCACGGCCGACTGCCCGGGCGTCACGGCCCACTGGGGCGCTGAAAACACCAATTCGCAGTCGGTGGCGCTGGCGCTGCGCACCTCGCAGGCGGCGTCCTGCTGCCGGTAGCGGCTTTTGGCGGCCATTGCGCCCGGCGCGGGCGGCGTGCCCGCCACCCAGCTGCAGTTTTGCGCGCTGAGCCGGGTGGACTGCAGCCACGGGTGCTCGTGGCCCTGCACCACCCAGAGCGTGTTGGTCTCCAGGTCCTTGCGGGCGACAAACCACGGCTCGTGCTCGCCCACGCCGCGCTGGCCGCGCGCCTGCGCCGCCTTCAGGTCGGCGCCCCGGGCCTTCACGCCGCCAATGCCCAGGCCCTGGCGCTGGCCCAGCGTGTAAAAGCTCAGGCCCACATGCTCGCCCAGAATGCGGCCCTGGTCGTTTTTGATGGGTCCCGGCGCCTTGGCGATGTAGCGGTTCAAAAATTCGCGGAATGGCCGCTCGCCAATGAAGCAGATGCCGGTCGAGTCCTTTTTCTTCGCGTTCGGCAGGCCGATCTCGTCGGCAATGCGGCGCACCTCGGTCTTGAGCAGCTCGCCCACCGGAAACAACGTCTTGGACAGCTGCGCCTGGTTCAGCCGGTGCAAAAAGTAGCTCTGGTCCTTGGCCGGGTCCAGGCCCTTGAGCAGCTCAAACAGGCCTGTGGTGTCGCTCTGCCGCACCCGGGCGTAGTGGCCAGTGGCGATCTTCTCGGCGCCCAGGCGCATCGCGTGGTCCAAAAACGCCTTGAACTTGATCTCGGCGTTGCACAAAATGTCGGGGTTGGGCGTGCGGCCGGCCTGGTATTCGCGCAAAAATTCGGCGAAGACGCGGTCCTTGTAGTCAGCGGCGAAGTTGACATGCTCGATCTCGATGCCGATCACGTCGGCCACGGCGGCGGCATCGACAAAATCAATATTGGAGGAGCAGAATTCGCTGTCGTCGTCATCTTCCCAGTTCTTCATGAAGATGCCGATGACCTCGTGGCCCTGCTGCTTGAGCAGGTGCGCCGTCACGGCCGAGTCCACGCCGCCGCTCAATCCCACCACCACCCGTTGCTTGCTGTGTTGCTTGTCCATAGGTGTGCGATTATCCCCGGCATGACCTGTTTGCGTTTTTGACCGCCCGCCATGGAACTTCGGCAACTCCGGTATTTCGTTCGCATCGTCGAGCTTGGCAGCATGAGCCGCGCCGCGCTCGACCTGGACCTGGTCCAGTCGGCCCTGAGCCAGCAGATCAGCCGGCTCGAAGGCGAGTTATGCACCCGCTTGCTGCAGCGCAGCAGCAAGGGCGTGGTGCCGACCGAGGCCGGCCTGGCCTTTTTCCGGGAAGCGCAGCTAACCCTGCGCCACGCCGAGCAGGCCGTGCGCGCCGCCCAGCAGTCGCGCTTGAGCGGCACGGTCAGCGTGGGGCTGGCGTCCACCACCGCCGTGGTGCTGGGCGTGCCGCTGATGCAGGCCATGCGCGCGCGCTACCCCGATGTGCGGCTGCACCTGGTCGAAAGCATGTCGGGCCACCTGACCAGCATGCTCAATGCGCGGCAGCTCGACCTGGCGGTGCTGTTTGACACCGGCGTTGCCCGGCGCTGGAGCGTGATGCCGCTGCTGGAGGAAAAGCTGTACCTGATGAGCCCGCGCACCGCCGGCGAACCCAGCCTGCCGGCTTCAACCCGCATGGCGCAGCTCGACGGCGTGCCGCTAATCTTGCCAACCGGCGCGCACGGCCTGCGCAGCACGCTGGACGCAGCGTTTGCCCGGGCCGACATCAAGCCCCGGCTGGTGGCCGAAGTGGACTCGCTGTCCATGCTGATGGATGCCGTCTGCGCGGGGCTGGGCAGCACGGTCCAGCCCTGGGCCGCGCTGGGGCGGGTGCACAACGCCGCGCAGTGCCTGCAGTGGGCCGAAATCACCGATGCCCAGGTACACCGCAGCAACGCCCTGTGCAGCCTGTCGGACGACGAGCTGTCGCCCGCCGCGCTGGCCACGCGCGTGGTGCTGGCCGACTGCGCCCGCGCGCTGGTCCGCTCCGGCGCATGGGAAGGCACGCGGCTGGCCCATCACGATTTGTGATGGCCCTATCGTGCGCCGGGGCTGACCAAAGACCCGCATGGGCCCTACAGTCGGCACCTTCCTGTAAACGGTGAGGCGGTTATGACTGTGGATGTGGATGTGTTGGTGATCGGGGGCGGCAATGCGGCGCTATGCGCGGCGCTGATGGCGCGCGAAGCGGGCGCCAGCGTGCTGCTGCTCGAAGCCGCGCCGCGCGAATGGCGTGGCGGTAACTCGGCCCACACGCGCAACCTGCGTTGCATGCACGATGCGCCGCAAGATGTGCTGACCGAGGCCTACTCTGAAGAGGAGTTCTGGCAAGACCTGCTCAAGGTCACCGGCGGCCAGACCGACGAAGCACTGGCGCGCCTGACCATCCGGGCATCCAGCAATTGCCGCGACTGGATGCGCCGCCACGGCGTGCATTTCCAGCCCTCGCTGTCGGGCACGCTGCACCTGAGCCGCACCAACGCGTTTTTCATGGGCGGCGGCAAGGCCCTGGTCAACGCCTACTACCGCAGTGCTGAACAACTCGGCGTGCAGATTCGCTACAGCGCGCCGGTGGACCGGCTGGAGCTCAAGGACGGCCATTTTGTCGCCGCTTACATTGGCGACGAGCGCATCACCGCCAAAACCTGCGTGCTGGCCGCCGGCGGCTTCGAGTCCAACCGCGAATGGCTGCGCGAAGCCTGGGGCCAGAACGAACGCGGTGAGTGGCCGTCGGACAACTTTGCCATTCGCGGCACCCGCTTCAATCGGGGTGTTTTGCTCAAGGAACTCATGCAAGCCGGCGCCGACATGATTGGCGACCCCACCCAGGCCCACATGGTGGCCATTGACGCCCGGGCGCCGCTGTATGACGGCGGTATCTGCACCCGCATCGACTGTGTCTCGCTGGGCGTGGTGGTCAACCGCGAGGGCCGGCGTTTTTATGACGAAGGCGAGGATTTCTGGCCCAAGCGCTATGCCATCTGGGGCCGGCTGGTGGCGCAGCAACCGGGGCAGGTGGGCTATTCAATCATTGACGCCAAGGCCGCAGGCCGTTTCATGCCGCCGGTGTTTCCCGGCACCCGGGCCGACACCCTGCCCGATCTGGCACAAAAGCTCGGCCTGGATGTGCCCACCTTCATGCAGACCCTGAACGACTACAACGCCGCCTGCCGGGTCGGCACCTTTGACCACACGGTGCTGGACGACTGCCACACCGAGGATCTGCTGCCGGCCAAAACCCATTGGGCCCGCCCCGTGGACAAAGGCCCGTTTTATGGCTACGCCCTCAAGCCGGGGGTGACCTTCACTTACCTGGGTCTCAAGACGGACGAGACCACCGCCGTGCGGTTTGGCGGCGTGTCGAGCGACAACCTGTTTGTGGCCGGCGAAATGATGGCCGGCAATGTGCTGGGCAAGGGCTATACCGCCGGTGTCGGCATGTCGATTGGAACGGCTTTTGGGCGTATAGCCGGTGTCCAGTCTGCGCAAGCAGCTATGAAATCAGGAGTTCATCATGCAGCAGCTTGAAGCCTTGGCGCGGGACGCCGTGGCGCTGGCCAATGGAAACGTGGCGGCGGGCCTGGCGCTGAGCGCGCCCGAGGCCGAAGTGGCGCGCCAGATGCAGATCTGCAACGCCTGCCGCTACTGCGAAGGGTTTTGCGCGGTGTTTCCGGCCATGACACGCCGGCTCGAATTCGGCAAGGCCGACATCCACTTCCTGGCCAACCTGTGCCACAACTGCGGCGCCTGCCTGCACGCCTGCCAGTACGCGCCGCCGCACGAGTTTGCCGTCAATGTGCCCCAAAGCATGGCCCAGATCCGGGCCCAGACCTATGTGGACTACGCCTGGCCGCCGGCGCTGGGCCGGCTCTACCAGCGCAATGGCCTCACGCTGTCGCTGGCGCTCGCGGCCGGGCTGGCGATCTTTTTGCTGCTGGCGCTGGCGCTCAACGGCACGCTGTGGGGTGGAGACCTGCAGGGCAACTTCTACAACCTGTTCCCGCACAACCTGCTGGTCGGCATGTTTGCCCCGGTGTTTTTGTGGGCGGTGCTGGCCATGGGCCTGGGGGTGCGGCGCTTCTGGCGTGATGTGACGCCGGCCACCTCGGGCCTGCCGGTTAGCGCACCAGCCGCCGCCGAGGCAACCCATGACGTGCTGCGGCTGAAGTACCTCGATGGCGGCCATGGCGACGGCTGCCACAACGAAGACGACGCCTACACCCTGTCGCGCCAGCGCGCCCACCACCTGACCTTCTACGGCTTCATGCTGTGCTTTGCCGCCACCAGCCTGGCCACGGTATACCACTACGTTTTCGGCTGGGCTGCGCCCTACGACCTGCCCAGCCTGCCCAAGCTGCTGGGCGCGGTGGGCGGCGTGAGTTTGCTGCTCGGCACGGCGGCCCTGTTCCGGCTGAACCTCAAGCGCCACCCGCAACACGGCGATGCGGCCCAAAAGCCGATGGACCTGGGCTTTATCGCGCTGCTGTTTTTCACCAGCTTGAGCGGCCTGGCGCTGTGGCTGGCGCGCGGCACACCGGCGCTGGCGGCGCTGCTGGCGATTCATCTGGGCGTGGTGATGGCGCTGTTTGCCACGCTGCCCTACGGCAAGTTTGCCCACGGCATTTTCCGCACCGCCTCGCTGCTGCGTCATGCGGTGGAAAAACGTCAGCCCAACCCGGTCGGGCTGGGCGCGGACTAAAGCGCCAAGGCGCCTGCTGACAAGCTGACCTGTTTGCACACTGGAGAACCTGCATGAACGACGACGGTTACCTGAAGATTGAATCGATGAAGGGCCGCTGTTCGGCGGCCGAGTGGCAGGCCCGGGTGGACCTGGCCGCCTGCTACCGGCTGGTGGCGATCTACGGCATGTCGGACATGATGGCCAACCACATCTCGGCCCGTGTGCCCGATGAGGACGGCGCCTTCCTGATCAATGCCTACGGCATGATGTACGAGGAGATCACCGCGTCCAGTCTGATCAAGATCGACCATGAAGGCCGCATTCTGGCGCAGCCGGATTTCGGTGACCTCAACTACGGCGTCAACAAGGCCGGCTACGTTATTCATAGTGCGGTGCATGAAGCCCGGCCCGAAGTGGCGTGCGTGATTCACACCCACAGCTGGGCCTCGATGGCCGTGTCGGCCCTGGAATGCGGCCTGCTGCCCATCACCCAGACAGCGATGCGCTTTCTCAAGATCGGCTACCACGACTACCAGGGCGTGGTGCTCAACCTTGACGAGCAAGTCTCGCTGGTGCGTGATCTGGGCCAGGGCGAGGCGCTGATTCTGCGCAACCACGGGGTGCTGACGGTGGGGCGCAGCATCGGTGAAGCCTTCAACTGGATGCACCGGGTGGAGCTGGCCTGCCATTCGCAACTGGCCGCCATGGCCTGCAACACGCCGCTGGTGAAAGTGGCGCCAGACGTGCTGGAAGAGACCTGGAACAACTACCAACCCAGCACCCGACGGCCTTACGGGCTGATGGAGTGGCCGGCCCTGCTCAGAAAGCTGGACCGCATGGACCCGAGCTACAAGAGCTGACAGCCGTCAAGCCGGCGACAGACCGGCGACCCGTGAAGCAACGATACAAAACAACAGGAGACAAACATGAAAACAACCCTATCGCATCTCAACAAGCCTCTCGGTGGCCGACTGTCCAGCCTATGGGCGCAGACCCGGCGCCACGGCGCGCGCTGCGTCGCCGCTCTGCTGCTGGGGGCGGTTGGCGCAGCCAGCGCGCAGGCGCCGGCCTATCCGGCCAAGCCGGTGCGGGTGGTGGTGGCATTCACCGCAGGTGGTACCACCGACATCCTGACCCGGCTGGTGTCGCAGCAGTTGTCCGAGCGCTTCAAGCAGCAGTTCGTGGTGGACAACAAGCCCGGGGCGGGCGGCAACATCGGCACCGAGATGGTGGTACGTTCGGCGCCCGATGGCTACACGCTGATTGTCAATTCGGTGGGGCCGATCGCGGTCAACCCCACGCTGTATAAAAATCTGCCTTACAACCCCCTGAGCGATCTGGTGCCGGTGGTGCAGATCGCCGAGGTGCCCAATGTGCTGGTCGTGCATCCTTCCGTCAGCGCCAAAACAGTCGAAGAGTTCATTGCCTACGCCAAAGCCAATCCGGGCAAGCTCAACTATGGCTCAACCGGGATTGGCACCTCGTCCCATCTTTCCAGCTACATGATGGGCCAGCGTGCTGGTTTCGAGGCCACGCACGTTCCCTACAAAGGCGCCGATGCCCTGCGTGACCTGCTGGCAGGGCGCATCCAGTTCATGTTCGCGACCATTCCGTCCGTGATGGCCCATATCCAGGCCGGCAAGCTGCGGCCGATCGCGGTCAGCAGCGCCAAGCGCTCGCGCTCCATGGCCGAGGTGCCGACGGTTGCAGAGAAGGGTTTTCCGGGTTTTGAGGCCGGCTCCTGGTTTGGCTTCTTCGCCCCCAAGGGCACGCCCGAGTCCGTGATCCTGGCGCTCAACAAAAGTGTCAATGAGGTGATCAGTGTTCCGGCGATCGAGCAGCAGATGATTCGCGAGGGCGCAGACCCCATCGGCGGCACACCGGCGCAGTTTGGCCAGTTTGTGCAGCGTGAGTTTGAGAAATGGAAAGTGATCGTGCTGGAGTCCGGCGCCCGCGCGGAGTGAGTGGCCCCATGACGAGACCGCTTCGCATTTTGCTGTCGCCGCAAGCCCGCCAGGAACTCGCGCCTGCGATTGCGGCCGTGCTCGGGGCGCGACCGCATCAACTCGTCACGGCGGAAGAGGTCGGCGGCGCGCCGCAGCCCGGGGTTGACCTGGCTTTTATCTCGCGCGATGTGACCGGGCTGTCGAGCAAGGATGTCCTCACGCTCGACCTGCAGGCTTTTTATGCCGTGCTGCGCCGCTCCGGCGAACTCCGTTGGGTGCAGATGCATTCGGCCGGTGCGGACCGCCCGATTTATGCCGAGCTGCGGGCACGCGGCGTACAGGTCACGAACTCGTCGGGTGCCAATGCCGAGGTGGTGGCGCAAACCGCGCTGGCGGGCCTGCTGGCCCTGGCGCGCCGTTTTCCGCAGCTGATGGCTGCGCAGCAGGCGCGCACTTGGGCGCCCCTGTTGTCGCAGCCGCCGCGTGATCTGGCGGGGCAGACCGCTGTGGTGGTGGGCTGGGGGCCGATTGGCCAGCGTCTGGGCGCATTCCTGCGCATGCTGGGGCTGCACGTCATCGTGGTGCGCCGCAACCCGCCGTCAAACGAAGAGGCGGGGGTCGAGATGGTGGGCTTCGCGTCATTCCCGGCCGTGCTACCGCGTGCGGACTGGTTGCTGCTGGCGTGTCCGCTGACGGACCAGACCCGCGGGCTGGTGAACCGCGAGGCCTTGATGGCCCTCCCGGCGGGGGCGTGCCTCCTGAATGTGGCCCGGGGCGAGGTGGTGGTCGAGCGTGATTTGGTAGAGGTTTTACGCCAGGGGCGGCTGGGCGGCGCCTTCCTGGATGTGTTCGAGCATGAGCCACTGGCCACCGAGTCGCCGCTGTGGGGGTTCGACAACGTCATCGTGACGCCGCATTCGGCCGGTCATTCCGACGGCAACTACCGCCGTGTCGCGGACATCTTCCTTGCCAACCTGGCGCGCTGGCATGCGGGCCAGCCCTTGCAAAACAGCATCCCTTGAGATCCATCTTTCAACCGTATAAAAGGAAACACCATGAAAAAACGACAACTGCTTCAAGTCTGTGCCGCGCTGGCCCTGCTGCCCGCGCTCACCACGTTCACCGCACCTGCCCAGGCCCAGGCCCAGGCCCAGGACTTTCCTCCCAAAAAGACCGTGAACCTGGTCGTGGGCTTTGCGGCCGGCGGCGCTTCGGACATCGCCGCGCGCCTGATTGCCAAAAAGCTCGGCGAAAACATTGGCCAGACCGTGATTGTGGACAACAAGCCCGGCGCAGGCGGCAACATTGCCCACCAGTTTGTGGCCAGCGCCCCGGGTGATGGCGCCACGCTGCTGTTTGGCTCGATCGGCCCGCTGACGATTGCGCCGCACATGATGAAGCTGGCCTACGACCCGGTGCGCGACCTGGCCCCCATCACCATGGGTGTGAACTTTCCCAACGTGCTGGTGGTGCATGCCGGCGTCGGCGTCAAGACCCTGGCCGAGTTTGTGGCACTGGCCAAAAAGAAGCCCGGCAGCCTGGACTTCGCGTCGACCGGCGCCGGTTCGGCATCGCACCTGGCGGGCGAGCTGTTCAACGTCCAGGCCGGCATCGACACCGTGCACATTCCCTACAAGGGCGGTGCCCCCGCGCTGCAGGACCTGCTGGGCGGCCGGGTTGCCGCGTACTACTCTACCCCGGCCACCGCAGGCCCGCACATCGACTCCGGCAAGCTGATTCCGCTGGCCACCACCGGCCTGAGCCGCCCGGCCTTCATGCCCAACGTGCCGACCATCGCCGAGTCTGGCTACCCCGGCTTCAATGCCACCAACTGGTATGCCTTCGTGGCGTCCAGCAAAACCCCCAAGCCCCTGCTGGACCGCTGGAACCTGGAGCTGGTCAAGGTGCTCAATGCGCCCGACGTGCGCGAGCAGCTGCTCAAGCACGGGCTGACGCCGCAGCCCGGCACGCGCGACGAGCTGGCTCGTTTCATGGCCAGCGAGTCTGCCACCTGGGGGCGCATTGTCCGGGAGCGGAAAATCTCGGCTGAATGATCGGAGCTGGCGCTGCGCCGCCTGTGCGGGGCGCCATTTCTGCGCATCAAATAGGCCTCAAGCCCATGATGCGCAGAGGTTTGTAGCTATTAACGCAATAGCATCACAGACGGGTCCGTGGTGACGAGTTCCAGCGGGTAGCGCCGCCCCGCGAGGTAGTCTTCGAGGCAGCGCAGCAGCAAGGGGCTGCGGTGCATGTCAGCGCAGGCGCGAATTTCGTCGGCCGTGAGCCACACGGTGCGCACAATGCCTTCGTCCAGCGCCTGGCCTGCCATGTGGGCGCCCAGGTCCCCGCAAAACGCAAAACGCAGGTAGGTGATGTCCAGTTTCCCGCTGGGCGCCCGGGCGTCGGTCTGCTCAAAGCGTGACAGGTAAACACCGACGAGGGCCGTGGGGGTGAAGTGAAAAGCGGTTTCCTCCAGCGTCTCGCGCGCGCAGCCCTGGGCCGGGCTTTCGCCGGGGTCCAGGTGGCCGGCCGGGTTGTTGAGCTTCAGTCCGTCCCGGGTTTCCTCTTCCACCAGCAGGAATTTCTGGATGCCGTCGAAATCGCGTTCAATCACGGCCGCGACCGTGGCGCTGGGTTTCCATCGTTTGTTCATGGACGCTGATTATCGGTGCCAACAGGCGGCCTTTTTGCCGCATGATGCTGACGGGTTCCAACGGTCACGCCTGGGTTGGTGGTCCGCAGCTTTGCCTTGCAGCGCTGGTTGTTCAGGGCTCGGGCGGCAAGCTGAAACCTGCCGCAAAGCTTTGCCGCAGGTGCTCCACGAAGCATTGAACGGCCCTGGGCACCTGGGAGGACAAAGGGCGCAGCGCGTAGATGCGTTCTCCGAAAAAGCCATGGACGCGCCAGTCGGGCAACACCCTGACCAGCGGCGGGGCCGCATGGCGTGGGCCAACGGGCACGCTGAAGTCGGGCAGCAGGCCGATACCCAGACCGGCCAGCAGCGCCTCGCGAACCACCTCGCTGTTATTGACCTTCAACGGCCCTTCGATGTGGACGCTGACTTTTTCAGCCGATTCCGGCTCGCCGGCGCGGGTGAAGGTCCAGCTTGCCGCACGGGTTCCTGCCAGGTTGCCCAGATACAGCAGGCAGTCGTGGCTCGCCAGGTCGGCGGGGTGCTCGGGCACGCCGCGTCGCGCCAGGTAGTCGGGGCTGGCCAGCAACACCGAGCGCGTCTCGCACAAGGCCCAGGCGACATGCGTATCGGGCGGGGCGCTGGTGTGGCGAATGGCGACATCGAAGCCTTCGCTCGGCAAATTCACAAAGCGGTCGGTCAGTTCCAGTTCAATGTGAATGCCCGGGAAGCGCTTTAAAAACGCCGCCACGCACGGCGCCAGGTGCTGCCGTCCCAGCGCCACCGGTGCCGTCACGCGAATCAGCCCGCGCGGCGCGCCCACCAGGTCGCGTGCGGCGCTGTAACTCTCGCTGATGCGGTTGAACGCGGGGAGCAGGTCGCCCACCAGTTGCTGTCCGGCCTCGGTCAGGCCCACGGACCGTGTGGTGCGGCGCACCAGCGCCACGCCCGCCGCGCGCTCCAGCTCGGCGATGCGCGCACTGACCGAGGCTTTGGACAGGCCGAGGCGGCGCGCCGTCTGGGTGAAGCTTTGCGTCGCGGCCAGCACCGTCAGCAGGTGCAGGTCGGCAACGAGAGGGGCGATTTGGTCTGTGGACACCGCAATTTCCGGCCAATTGTTCATTAAAGTGAACAATGTAGTCGTAATTCCGGGGCTTATCAATCCGTGCAATGCCGCCTAGACTTCGCAAAGCCGTGCAGTTGGGCCCCGGCCCGACACCCCACCTTCCGATTACACAAGGATTTTTCATGTCAACACCTTCCAGCGCCATTGGTCATTACATCGCCGGTCAGGCCCATGCGGGCACTTCCGGCCGCCAGCAGCCGGTCTTTAACCCGGCCACAGGGGCGACCTCGGGACAGGTTGCGCTGGCCAACGCGGCCGATGTGGATGCCGCAGTGGCGGCCGCGCAAGCGGCGTTTCCCGCCTGGTCCGACACCCCGCCGATCCGCCGCGCCCGCGTGATGTTCAAGTTCCTGGAGCTGCTGAACCATAACAAGGACAAGCTTGCGCACATCATCACCGCCGAGCACGGCAAGGTGTTCACCGACGCGCAGGGCGAAGTCTCGCGCGGCATCGACATCGTGGAATTTGCCTGCGGCATGCCGCAACTGCTCAAGGGCGACTTTACCGACCAGGTCAGCACCGGCATTGACAACTGGACGCTGCGCCAGCCTTTGGGCGTGGTGGCCGGCATCACGCCGTTCAACTTCCCGGTGATGGTGCCGATGTGGATGTTCCCGGTGGCGATTGCCGCCGGCAACTGCTTTGTGCTCAAGCCCAGCCCGATCGATCCGAGCGCCAGCCTGTTCATGGCCGACCTGTTCAAGCAGGCCGGTTTGCCCGACGGCGTGTTCAACGTGGTGCAGGGCGACAAGGAAGCCGTCGATGCGCTGCTGGTGCACCCCGACGTGAAGGCCGTGTCTTTTGTGGGCTCCACGCCGATTGCCAACTACATCTACGAAACCGGCGCGCACCACGGCAAGCGTGTGCAGGCGCTCGGGGGCGCCAAGAACCATATGGTGGTGATGCCTGATGCCGATTTGAACCAGGCCGTGGATGCGCTGATTGGCGCGGGCTACGGTTCGGCCGGCGAGCGCTGCATGGCGATCTCGGTGGCGGTGCTGGTCGGCGATGTGGCCGACAAGCTCATTCCGATGCTGGAGGCACGCGCCAGAACGCTGGTCATCAAGCACGGCGAGGAACTGGACGCCGAGATGGGCCCGATCGTGACCGCCGCCGCGCACCAGCGCATCACCGGCTACATCGACCTGGGTGTTGAAGAAGGCGCGAAACTGCTGGTCGACGGCCGCACCTTCACCGGCGCCGATGCCGGCGAGGGCTGCGAGCAGGGCTTCTGGATGGGTGGCACGCTGTTTGACCATGTCACGCCCGACATGCGCATCTACAAGGAAGAAATCTTTGGCCCGGTGCTGGGCTGCGTGCGGGTCAAAGACTTTGCCGAGGCGGTCCATCTGATCAACGCCCACGAGTTTGGCAACGGCGTGAGCTGCTACACCCGCGACGGCCATGTGGCGCGTGAATTTTCGCGGCGCATCCAGGTCGGCATGGTCGGCATCAACGTCCCGATTCCGGTGCCCATGGCCTGGCACGGCTTTGGCGGCTGGAAGAAAAGCCTGTTTGGCGACATGCACGCGTATGGCGAGGAAGGTGTGCGCTTTTACACCAAGCAAAAGTCCATCATGCAGCGCTGGCCCGAAAGCATTGGCAAGGGCGCCGAGTTTGTGATGCCGACCGCGAAGTAAGCGCTCAACAGCCCGCGCTCCTTGCCAGCCCCATGCGCCGCTCACCCTGCGCCTGGGGCTGTTTTTATGGGACGCCCGCAGGTGCTGCGTCCCATGGCCTGATGCCGCGCACTGGCACGTGGGGTGTCCAGAGTGCCTGAGGCGACAGGCGCCATGAAAAACTATAGTTTGCCCTCGCTAGAATTTTAAAAATCTCATGTAAGCTGCAAGACAGTCTGGAATCCTGTGCCCGCTGGCGCGCAGCCGCTAAAAAAATCAATCTACTGAGGAGACACCCATGCTGATCGGGGTACCCGCCGAAATCACGGCCGGAGAAACACGCGTTGCCATCACGCCTGAAACGGCTAAAAAGCTCAAGGCCCAGGGCCACACTGTCCGCGTTCAGTCGGGCGCAGGCGTGGCCGCCAGCGTGACCGACGACGCCTACACCGCTGTCGGCGCTGAAATCACCGATGCTGCTGGCGCCTACAGCGCCGACATCGTGCTCAAGGTGCGCTGCCCGCTGGAGGCCGAAATGCCCCATGCCAGGCCTGGCAGCGTGGTGGTCGGCATGCTCAATCCCTTTGACGCCGCCGGCCTGCAGCGCCTGGCTGCGGCGCAGCTGACGTCGTTTGCGCTCGAAGCCGCGCCGCGCACCAGCCGTGCGCAAAGCATGGACGTGCTGTCGTCGCAGGCTAATATTGCCGGTTACAAGGCCGTGCTGCTGGCCGCCGAGAACTACCAGCGATTTTTCCCGATGCTGATGACAGCCGCCGGCACGGTCAAGGCCGCGCGCGTGGTCATTCTGGGCGTTGGCGTGGCTGGTTTGCAGGCCATTGCCACGGCCAAGCGCCTGGGGGCGGTGATTGAAGCGAGCGACGTGCGCCCCAGCGTCAAGGAACAGGTCGAGTCCCTGGGCGGCAAGTTCATTGACGTGCCCTACGAGACCGATGAAGAGCGCGAAGCCGCCGTGGGCGTGGGCGGTTACGCCAAGCCCATGCCGCCCAGCTGGCTGGCGCGCCAGAAAGCCGAGGTGGCCAAGCGCATTGCGCAGGCCGACGTGGTGATCACCACCGCGCTGATTCCGGGCCGCGCGGCGCCGGTGCTGGTGACCGAAGAGATGGTGATGTCCATGAAAGCCGGCAGCGTGATCGTGGACCTGGCGGCGCCGCAGGGCGGCAACTGCCCCTTGACCGAGCCCGGCAAGACGGTGGTCAAGCACGGCGTGACGCTGGTGGGCGAAACCAACGTGCCTGCGCTGGTGGCGGCCGATGCCAGCGCGCTGTATGCCCGCAATGTGCTCGATTTCCTCAAGCTGATCATCACCAAGGAGGGCGCCCTCAATATTGACCTCGCCGACGATATCGTGGCGGCCTGCCTGATGACGCAAAACGGCGAAGTCACCAAGAAGTAAATCGATTTGGGGTCCGGCCTGGTGCCGCCCCCTTCAACAAAAAGACAAGAGGAGAGAGCCATGGATGCCGTGTCACCCACCATCATCAACCTGATCATTTTCGTACTGGCCATCTACGTGGGTTACCACGTCGTGTGGACTGTCACGCCCGCCTTGCACACGCCGCTGATGGCCGTGACCAACGCGATTTCCGCCATCGTGATTGTCGGCGCCATGCTGGCCGCCGCGCTGACCGAGACCCCGCTGGGCCGCACCATGGGCGTGCTGGCCGTGGCGCTGGCGGCCGTCAACGTGTTTGGCGGCTTCCTGGTCACGCGCCGGATGCTGGAAATGTTCCGCAAGAAAGAAAAGAAAGCGCCTGCTGTGGCGTCCGCTGATTCGGGAGTTGCCAAATGAGCATGAACATCGTCACGCTGCTGTACCTGGTGGCTTCTGTTTTCTTCATCCAGGCGCTCAAGGGCCTGTCGCACCCGACCACGTCGCTGCGCGGTAATCTTTTCGGCATGGTCGGCATGGCGATTGCCGTGCTCACCACGGCGGCCCTGATCGTCGAGATGTCGGGCGGCAAGGCCGAGGGCATGGTCTACGTGCTGGGGGCGCTGGTCGTTGGCGGCGCTGCAGGCACGCTGATGGCCAAGCGCGTCGAGATGACCAAGATGCCCGAGCTGGTGGCCTTCATGCACAGCATGATTGGCCTGGCGGCGGTGTTCATCGCGGTCGCCGCGGTGGCAGAGCCTTATGCCTTCGGCATTGCCGCCAAAGGCATGGAGATTCCTGCCGGCAACCGGCTGGAGCTGTTCCTGGGTGCCGCCATTGGCGCCATCACCTTCAGCGGTTCGGTCATTGCGTTTGGCAAGCTCAGCGGCAAGTACAAGTTCCGCCTGTTCCAGGGCGCGCCCGTGTCCTTTCCCGGCCAGCACAAGCTCAACCTGGTGCTCGGCCTGGTCATGCTGGGCCTGGGCCTGACCTTCATGCTGACCGGCAGCTGGGCCGCCTTCTTTGCCATGCTGGCGCTGGCGTTTGTCATGGGTGTGCTGATCATCATCCCGATTGGCGGCGCCGACATGCCGGTGGTGGTGTCCATGCTCAACAGCTATTCGGGCTGGGCCGCAGCGGGCATCGGATTCTCATTGAACAACTCGATGCTGATCATTGCCGGCTCGCTGGTGGGTTCGTCCGGCGCCATCCTGTCCTACATCATGTGCAAGGCGATGAACCGCTCGTTCTTCAACGTGATTCTGGGCGGCTTCGGCGGCGAAGCCGGCACGGCCGCCACCGGCGCCAAAGAGCAGCGCCCGGTCAAGTCCGGCTCGGCCGACGATGCCGCCTTTATTTTGGGCAATGCCGAAACCGTCATCATCGTGCCGGGCTACGGCCTGGCGGTGGCGCGTGCGCAGCACTCGGTCAAGGAACTGGTGCAAAAACTCACCGACAAGGGCATCAAGGTCAAGTACGCGATTCACCCGGTGGCCGGCCGCATGCCGGGCCACATGAACGTGCTGCTGGCCGAGGCCGAAGTGCCTTACGACCAGGTCTATGAAATGGAAGACATCAATGCCGAATTCGGCCAGGCCGACGTCGCCATCATCCTGGGCGCCAATGACGTGGTGAACCCCGCCGCGCACGTCAAGGGCAGCGCGATTTACGGCATGCCGATTCTGGAGGCCTACAAGGCCAAGACCGTCATCGTCAACAAACGTTCCATGGCCGCGGGCTATGCCGGCCTGGACAACGAGCTGTTCTACATGGACAAGACCATGATGGTGTTCGGCGATGCCAAGAAGGTGATTGAAGACATGGGCAAGGCCATCGAATAAGCCGCCGCTGCGCCAGGTGGCTCTGCGCGCAATGCGCGGAACCACTTGCGCATTGCGCCGGTGTTCATCGGCGCCCGGAAAAAGCACCCGCCCCGAAGAGGGTGGGGCAAGACGGTTGTTTGCCTCAGGCAAATCCACATGGAGAAGACAAGAATGAATGATGAGACGATTGAGCGCCCGTGGCTCAAGGCCTATCCAGCGGGCGTACCCGCAGACATTGACGCGTCGCAGTACCCTTCGCTGGTCGCGCTGTTTGAGGAGAGCTTCGGTCAATACCGCGACCGTGTGGCCTACAGCTTCATGGGCAAGGACATCACATTTGGCCAGACCGACCGCCTGTCGGTGGCCTTTGGCGCCTATCTGCAGGGGCTGGGGCTGGCCAAGGGCGAGCGCATCGCCATCATGATGCCCAACGTGCCGCAGTACCCGGTGGCCGTGGCGGCCATTTTGCGTGCTGGCTACGTGGTGGTGAACGTCAATCCGCTCTATACCCCGCGCGAACTGGAGCACCAGCTCAGGGACTCCGGCGCCAAGGCGATCGTCATCATTGAAAACTTTGCGAATACGCTGGAGCAGTGCATCGCCAACACGCCGGTCAAGCATGTCGTGTTGTGTGCCATGGGCGACCAGCTGGGGCTGCTCAAGGGCGCCCTGGTGAACTATGTGGTGCGCAACGTCAAGAAGATGGTGCCGGCCTTCATTTTGCCGGGTGCGGTGCGCTTTAACGATGCCGTGGCGCAAGGCCAGCGAGGCGCGCTCAAGCGCCCCGACATCCAGCCTGATGACGTCGCCGTGCTGCAGTACACCGGCGGCACCACCGGCGTGTCCAAAGGCGCGGTGCTGCTGCATCGCAACGTGATTGCCAACGTGCTGCAGTCCGAGGCCTGGAACGGCCCGGCCATGGCCAGCAAGCCTGCAGACGAGCAAACGGTTTACGTTTGCGCGCTGCCGCTGTATCACATCTTTGCGTTTACCGTGAACATGATGCTGGGCATGCGCACCGGCGCCAAAAACATCCTGATTCCCAACCCGCGCGACCTGCCCGCCGTGCTCAAGGAGCTTTCCAAGCACAAGGTCCACAGCTTTCCGGCGGTCAACACCTTGTTCAACGGGCTGGCCAACCACCGGGACTTCAACACCGTGGACTGGTCGCACCTGAAAATCTCGCTGGGCGGCGGCATGGCGGTGCAAAGCGCCGTGGCCAAGCTGTGGCTGGAGAAAACCGGTTGTCCGATCTGCGAAGGCTACGGCCTGTCGGAAACCTCGCCTTCGGCCAGCTGCAACCCGACCAACAGCAAAGTCTTCACCGGAACCATTGGCGTGCCCATTCCCAGCACCTATTTCAAGCTGCTCGACGACGACGGCCTGGAAGTGCCGTTGGGCCAGCCCGGTGAGATTGCCATCAAGGGGCCACAGGTCATGGCGGGCTACTGGCAGCGCCCCGACGAAACCGCCAAGGTCATGACGCCCGACGGCTATTTCAAGTCAGGCGACATTGGCGTGCAGGACGAAAACGGCTTCTTCAAAATCGTTGACCGCAAAAAAGACATGATCCTGGTCAGCGGTTTCAATGTCTACCCCAACGAGGTGGAGGAGGTGGTGGCCCAGCTGGATGGCGTGATGGAATGCGCCTGCGTGGGCGTGGCCGATGACAAGTCCGGCGAGGCCGTGAAGCTGGTGATCGTCAAGAAAAATCCGGACCTGACGGAAGCGATGGTGCGCGCGTACTGCAAGGCCAACCTCACCGGTTACAAGCAGCCCAAGGTGGTGGAATTTCGCACCGATCTGCCCAAGACGCCGGTGGGCAAAATCCTGCGCCGCGAGTTGCGCGACAAGAAGTAGGTTAGGCGCACAGGCTTGGGCGTCTGCAAAAAAGAGGTTGAGGGGGCGGCGTGAGTGGCCCCTTTTTTTGTCACGCCCGGACTCTGCCAACGCTTTGTGGTCAAAATCGGCGCATGTTATTGACCGCACCGCCCACCGCCATTCTCAGCGCCCTTGCCCAGGAGCAGAACGGCCTGCTGGCGCTGCTGCAGCAGCCGCAACAAGTCCGCCATGCCGGCCGCACATTCTGGCAGGGCCACTTGCAAGGCCAGCCTGTGGTGCTGGCCTTGTCCAGAATTGGCAAGGTCGCTGCCGCCACCACCACCACGGCGCTGATTGAGCGCTTTGGCGTTCAGCGCATCGTGTTCACGGGTGTTGCCGGCGGGCTGGGCGCGGGGGTGAAGGTGGGCGATGTGGTGGTAGCCACCGATTTCCTGCAACACGATCTGGATGTGTCGCCGCTCTTTCCGCGTTACGAGGTGCCGCTGTACGGCCAGACCCGCTTCGTCGGTGATGCGGCCTTGACGGCGCTGCTGTTCACGGCGGCCTGCGGCGCGCTGGCGCACGAACCTGAGACAGGGCGAGGCGGTCTGGTGACGCAGCAGTTTTCCGGTGCCTGCGTTCACCAGGGCCTGATTGCCAGCGGCGACCGTTTTGTGTCTGGGGCCGGTGAATCCCGTCTGCTGCAGGCGGCGCTGGCGGTTGCCGGCCATGAGGTACTGGCAGTAGAAATGGAGTGCGCGGCGGTGGCGCAAGTTTGTCTGGACTACGGCGTGCCTTTTGCGGCCGTGCGCACCATTTCAGACCGGGCCGACGACAGCGCCCATGTCGACTTTTCAAGCTTTGTGGAGCAGGTGGCCAGCCGTTATGCGCAGGCCATCATTGAGCGCTTCCTGATGTCGCTATAAAAAATAGTTTTCGCGTTTTGCGCTTGTGCCTGGTGGCCTGACGCCCTTACTTGAGCCAGCCGCGTTTTCTGAAGTACCACATGGGCAGCACGGCGCTGGCCGCCATCAGCCCCAGCGCATACGGATAGCCCAGCGCCCAGTCCAGCTCCGGCATCAGCTTGAAGTTCATGCCGTAGACGCTGGCGATCAGGGTGGGCGGCAGCAGGGCGACGCTGGCCACCGAAAAGATCTTGATGATCTTGTTCTGGTTGATGTTGATGAAGCCGACCGTGGCATCCATCAAGAAGTTGATCTTGTCAAACAGGAACGCCGTGTGCGAGTCGAGCGAGTCGATGTCGCGCAGAATCTGGCGCGCTTCCTCGAACTGCTCGGCGTTGAGCATCTTGCTGCGCATCATGAAGCTGACAGCGCGCCGCGTGTCCATCACATTGCGGCGAATGCGCCCGCTCAGGTCTTCATGCCGGGCGATGGCGCCCAGCACCTCGCCAGCCATCACGTCGGTGACGTCGCCCGACAGCACCTTGGTGCTGACTTTTTCAAGATCGACGTAAATGCCTTCCAGCGTGTCGGCCGAGTATTCGGCGTCGGCGTCAAACAGCTTGAGCAGCACTTCCTTGGCGTCTTCAATCAGCCCGGGCGCGCGCCGGGCCCGCATGCGCAGCAACCTGAACACCGGCACATCTTCGTCGTGAATAGAAAACAGCACGCCTTTGCTCTTGAGGTCGTCGTTCACCAGGTTCAGGATGAAGGCGACGCGGACCGTGCGCGGCTCGTCCTCGTCGGCAATCAGGAAGTCCGACCGGATGTGCAGCTCGCCGTTGTCCTCCTCGTAAAAGCGGGCCGACTCCTCGATGTCCTCATCCATGACGTCTTCAGGAATGGACAGGCCGTAATACTGTTTGATCCAGCGCTTTTCTTCAAGCGTCGGCGATTCGAGGTCCACCCAGATGGGCTGGAATTTGGAGAGTTCCTCCAGGGATTCGATTTCTTCCTGGAACAGCCTGCCGTTGGCGAGGGTGAAAATATTGAGCATGACTGAAGCGCCTGTTAATTCAAGGGCTGGCGCAAGGCCCGGGACGGGTCTTGTGCAAGAAGGGGCTGTGGATGGCGGCGTCGCTTTCAACCCCCCTTCTTAACGTCACCTGGCGTCAGTCTGTGGTGTTGAAAGCTAGCGACTGGGGCGGCTTTCCAAGGATCACTCCGTAACAAATAAGCCGGGATTATGGCATTGCATCGTGGATTTATCTACCGTATCGCCTTGCCGGTGGCCCGGCCGAAAGATACCCGCCGCGCGCTGCGCGCCGGCACGGGAATCGTGCTCCGCGACGGCTTGAGATGCGCATCGGGCGTTGGCAACGGCAGTCACTTGCACTCCGCATTGCGCGGGGCGCAGGTCAAGAGTTTTTTCACAAGGTTTCATTATTTTTCCGGGTGCAAGGTTGCAATTGCAGGGCTGCGGGCGCATAGTAGATTGAAGAGAGTGTCCCCGTCTGCCGCTTCGCCGTCACTGGTAAAGCGGTGTTTTCAACCCAGTTCCATTTTTGGAAAAGGAGTCTCTTTATGAACTTGACGATCAGCGGTCACCATCTTGAAGTTACGCCCGCATTGCGCGGTTACGTGACCAGCAAGCTGGATCGGATTACCCGGCATTTTGACCAGGTAGTAGATGTAAAAGTGCTGTTGACAGTGGATAACATGAAGGAGAAGGAAAGGCGCCAGCGGGCCGAATGCAATGTTCGTGTCAAGGGCCGTGACCTGTTTGCCGAAAGTTCACATGCCGATCTTTACGCCGCAGTCGATGAATTGACCGATAAACTTGACCGCCAGGTAGGGCGCTATAAAACCAAAGCGCAGGATCACCACCACGTTGCCGCCAAGCGGCAAGCCTAGGTAGTTTTCAAGCCTGCGGCAGTTTCCCGCGGCGGGCTTTGAGCTTGATTCATGGCGCCGTAAGGCAGCCATGATTTCACAAGCGTGCTTGAACCGTGATTTAATCGGCACTCTTCGCTGCCGCTTGAGCTTTCAAGCGGCTTTTTTCTGCCCGTTTTTTTGCAACCCGTCCGCGAAGTGCATAATTCGCCGATTAAAAGATTGTTATGAACCGTCTTTCGCAAATTTTGCCCCTCTCCCAAGTACTGGTTCGTGTCGAAGCGTCCAGCAAGAAACGCGCTTTTGAAGAAGCCGGCCTGTTGTTCGAGAATCAGCACGGGATGAACCGCGCCCTGATCACAGACAGTCTGTTTGCCCGCGAGCGCCTCGGCTCGACCGGTCTGGGCCATGGCGTGGCCATTCCCCATGGCCGCATCAAGGGCTTGAAGTCGCCGATGGCCGCGGTTTTCCTGCTGGAGACGCCCATCGGATTTGATGCGCCAGACGAGCAGGCCGTGGCCCTGCTTATTTTTCTTCTGGTGCCCGAAGCGGCCACCCAGAAGCACCTCGAAATCCTGTCCGAAATTGCCGAGTTGCTCAGTGACAGCGCGTTGCGCGAGCAACTCAAGGCCAGTCCGGATGCCGAGGCGCTTCACCACCTGATTTCCTCCTGGCAATCTGCCCACGAAACCAGCCCCTCCGGGGCGTGAGTCACAGGCCGGCATGAAGCCCACCGTTGTCAGTGCTGACGTTTTATTTGAAGACCACCGCGCCACCCTGAAATGGGAGTGGGTGGCGGGCCTGGGTGCTTCGGAGCGGCGTTTTGACGAAGTAGCCGTGCGTGCCGCGCGCTCGGGGGCCGATCTGGTCGGTTACCTCAACTACATCCATCCATACCGCGTGCAGATTCTGGGCGAGCGCGAAGTAGCCTACCTGACCCATGCCAGCCCCGAGGATTGCGCCCGGCGCACCTCGCGCATCATCACGCTGGAGCCGCCGGTGCTGGTCGTGGCGGACGGCCAGACCGCGCCCGACACGCTGCTGTCGATGTGTGAACGCGCGCAGATGCCCATGTTTGCCACGCCGGAGTCGGCCGCCTTCGTGATTGACGTCTTGCGGGCCTATCTGTCCAAGCATTTTGCCGACCGCACGTCGATGCACGGCGTCTTCATGGACATCCTGGGCATGGGCGTCATGATCACCGGCGAGTCGGGGCTGGGCAAAAGTGAACTCGGCCTGGAACTGATTTCACGCGGACATGGCCTGGTGGCGGATGATGCGGTGGACCTGGACCGCATCAACCAGACCACGATCGAGGGGCGTTGCCCCGATTTGCTGCAAAACCTGCTGGAAGTGCGCGGGATTGGCCTGCTCGATATCAAGGCCATTTTTGGCGAGACGGCGGTTCGCCGCAAGATGCGCCTCAAGCTCATCGTGCACCTGGTGCGCCGCGAAACGCTGGAGCGCCACTACGAGCGCATTCCCTACGAGCCCCTGACGCAGGACGTGCTGGGCATTCCCGTGCGCAAGGTCATCATCCAGGTGGAGGCGGGCCGCAACATCGCGGTGCTGGTCGAGGCGGCGGTACGCAATGCCATCTTGCAGTTGCGCGGCATCAATACCTACCAGGATTTTGTCGAGCGCCACCGCAAGGCGATGGAGCAGGACGACTGACTCTGCATCCACCCTGGGAGGGCGCAGCAGAGTTCGTATAAATGCTCAAGGCTGGTGGTTGCGGGCGTGCGTCGCCGCGCGGGAGGGGCAGTTGTCCTTGGTGCAATTGGCATAGATCGACAGCGAATGGTCGGCAATGGCAAAACCCTTGGCCTTGGCCACGGCATGCTGGCGTTTTTCAATCTCGGCGTCGTAGAACTCCTCGACCTTGCCGCAGTCCAGGCAGACCAGGTGGTCGTGGTGCTGGCCTTCATTGAGTTCGTACACCGCCTTGCCTGATTCAAAATTGCTGCGGTTGAGCAGGCCTGCTTGCTCGAATTGGGCCAGCACCCGGTATACCGTGGCCAGGCCAATATCCGAGCGGTCCTCCAGCAGGACCCGGAAAACGTCTTCTGCCGTCATATGGCGCTGTTTTCCGACCTGGAAAATCTCAAGAATTTTGAGGCGCGGCAGGGTTGCCTTGAGGCCGGTGTTTTTCAACTCGTCAATGTTGCTCATGGAAATCTCTCTGGGAAAAGCGGGGAGCTGGAAGCGGCCCCGTGCGGCCCGGCCAGGGCCAAAAGGCACCCTACCGCTACAATGAACCATCATATCGCTACACCTCCCTACCATGTCAGCCTTGTCTGTAAATCAATATCACGGCGTCCGAACAGCTTTCATCGTCATGGCCTGCGCGGTTCTGGCGTCCTGCGGCAGCACGAGCGGTGGCATGAGCGGCAGCGCCATCAATCCCGTCAACTGGATCACCCCCTACAAGGTGGATGTGATCCAGGGTAACTTCGTCTCCAGCGAGCAGGTTGCGCAATTGCGCCCCGGCATGAGCCGCGACCAGGTCAAGGCCGTGCTGGGCACGCCGCTGCTGGCCAGCCTGTTTCACACCGACCGTTGGGACTATGTGTTTACCCTGAAGCGGCAAGGCGTGGCGCCACAGTCCTTCAAGTACGCGGTGTTCTTCAAGGGCGACCAGCTGGAGCGTTTTGAAGGCGACACCATGCCCAGCGAAAGGGAGTTCATCTCCCGGCTGGACACCAAGCGCAAGTTGGGCAAAGTGCCGGTTTTGGAGGCCACCGAAGAGCAACTCAAGGCTGCCGAAAAGTCCTCAGCCGGCAAGCCGGCGCCAAGTGATGCGGCCACCAGCCCGCCTGCCGGTCCGCCGACCACGGTCTACCCGCCGCTCGAAAGTCCGAAGCCATGAGTGCGCACGCCATGACTCCAGCGCGCCATCACCGGATCGCGGTGGCGGGCGCCAGCGGCCGTATGGGCCAGATGCTGGTCGACGCCGTGAACGCCAGCACCGATTGCCAGCTGACGGGTGCGCTGGATGTGCCAGCCAGCCCGGCCGTGGGCCAGGACGCTGCCTCGTTCGCCGGCCGTACCAGCGGCGTGCTGATCTGCTCGGACATTCGTCAGGGCCTCAAGGACTCCGGCGTATTGATTGACTTCACCCGGCCCGAAGGCACGATGGCCCACCTGGCGATTTGCCGCGAACTGGGCGTCAAGCTGGTCATCGGCACCACCGGTTTTTCTGACGCGCAGAAGGCTGAAATCGCCGCCGCAGCCCAGGACATCGCCATTGTCATGGCGCCCAACATGAGCGTCGGCGTGAACGTCACGCTCAAGCTGCTGGAGATGGCCGCCAAGGCGCTGTCCACCGGCTACGACATTGAAATCATTGAGGCGCATCACCGCCACAAGGTCGACGCCCCCTCGGGCACCGCGCTCAAGATGGGCGAAGTGATTGCCGGCGCGCTGGGCCGCGACCTCAAGGATTGCGCCGTGTACGCCCGTGAAGGCGTGACCGGCGAGCGCGACCCGTCCAGCATCGGCTTTGCCACCATACGCGGCGGCGACATTGTGGGCGACCACACCGTGCTGTTTGCCGGCATCGGCGAGCGCATCGAGATCAGCCACAAGTCCTCCAGCCGCGCCACCTACGCCCAGGGCAGCCTGCGCGCCGCACGCTTTCTGGACGGCCGGGCGAGTGGCCTGTTTGACATGTTTGATGTGCTCAATCTGAAGTGACACGGACATGAGCCTGCTGGCCCTCATCGCCCAAGGCGGCTTTATCAGCCAACTGGTCGCGGTGCTGTTGCTGGCGATGTCGGTGGCCAGCTGGGTCGTGATTCTCTGGAAGGCCTGGCTGCTCCACCGGGCGGTGGCCGATGTGGCGCGCAGCACAGCCGTCTTCTGGCAGTCCGCGTCGGTTGAGGCTGCCGCCGAAAAGGTCGCTGTGTTTGACCGCGAGGCGCTGGTGCTGCCGCTGATCGCGGCGACGCAACTCAGGACCCAAGGCACGCTGGCCACCGCTGGCGACAAGGCGCAGCAACTCACGCGTGTGCTGCGCGACGCCCTGCATGCCGTGCTGAACAAGCTCCAGTTCGGTCAGGTGCTGCTGGCCACGGTCGGCTCTACCGCGCCTTTTGTCGGTTTGCTGGGAACGGTATGGGGCATCTACCATGCGCTGACCGGCATGGCGACGGCAGGGCAGGTCACGATTGACAAGGTCTCGGGGCCGGTCGGCGAGGCGCTCATCATGACGGCGGCCGGCCTGGCAGTCGCGATTCCGGCTGTGCTGGCCTACAACGTGTTTGGCCGCATGATTGGCCGCATTGAGGCCGACCTGGAAGGCTTCGCCTTTGATTTGCGCGAGTTGTTGACCGCCACAGAACGTGACGCGACAAGCGTGGGGGGCGGCGAACGCAGCGCCGGGCCGCCCCAAGCCAGTTCAGCCCCCTCGGGGGGCAGCGTAGTACGCGAAGCGACAAGCGTGGGGGCTGTATGACTTTTGGCCGGCTCGAACGCACCCAGGCGGCGCAACCCATGAGCGACATCAACGTGACGCCGCTGGTGGATGTGATGCTGGTGCTGGTGGTGATTTTCATCATCACTGCGCCGCTGCTGGCCAGCACCATTCCGCTCGATTTACCTAAAACAGATGCCGCCAGAACGAGCGAAACGCCCCGGTTTGTCACGCTGGTGGTCGACCGTTCGGGCCAGTCTTTTTTGAACGACAGGCCGGTGCCGCCGGACGAGCTGGCACGCGCGCTGGCGCAAACCGCGCGCCAGCACCCCGACACTGAAGTGCAACTGCGCGCCGACCAGGCCGTGCCCTATGGCAAGGTGGTCGAGGTGATGGGCATGGCGCAAAAAGCCGGGCTGAACCGCATCGGGTTTGTGGCGGACCCTGGACCTGCGGCCGCTGCAAGCCCCGCGCCTGGCCGTTAATCAAAGCGGCGTGTCCAGCCTCTAAAATCAAGCATTCGCAGCGATGTGCTGCCCGGCCCGTGTGTTCGGGTTCTTTTCCGGTTTTCAGAATTTTTCATGCAAGACAAATACAACCACCTCGTCGTAGAGCGCAACGCGCAAACCCAATGGACTGCCTCTGATGCTTACCGTGTGCGTGAGGACGCCAGCCGCCAGAAGTACTACGCCTGCTCGATGCTGCCTTACCCCAGCGGCAAGCTGCATATGGGCCATGTGCGCAACTACACCATCAACGACATGCTCACGCGTTACCTGCGCATGAAGGGCTATAACGTGCTGATGCCCATGGGCTGGGACGCGTTCGGCCTGCCGGCGGAAAATGCGGCGCTCAAGAACGGCGTGCCGCCGGCGCAGTGGACCTTTGACAACATCGCCTACATGAAAAAGCAGATGCAGGCGATGGGGCTGGCGATTGACTGGAGCCGGGAAATCACGACCTGCACGCCCGACTACTACAAGTGGAACCAGTGGCTGTTTTTGAAAATGCTGGAAAAAGGCATTGCCTACCGCAAGACCCAGGTCGTGAACTGGGACCCGGTGGACCTCACCGTGCTGGCCAACGAGCAGGTGATCGACGGCAAGGGCTGGCGCACCGGCGCGGTCGTCGAAAAGCGCGAGATTCCCGGCTACTACCTGAAGATCACCGACTACGCCGAAGAGCTGCTGGGCCACGTCAAGACCGGTTTGCCGGGCTGGCCCGAGCGCGTCAAGCTGATGCAGGAAAACTGGATCGGCAAGAGCGAAGGCGTGCGCTTTGCGTTCACGCACGACATCCGGGACGCCGCCGGCCAGCTGATTGGCGATGGCCGCATGTATGTCTTCACGACACGGGCCGACACCATCATGGGCGTGACCTTTTGCGCCGTGGCACCCGAGCATCCGCTGGCGGCACACGCCGCAGCCGCCAACCCGGCGCTGGCCGCCTTCATTGAAGAATGCAAGGCCGGCGGCACCACCGAGGCTGAGCTGGCCACGCAGGAGAAAAAAGGCCAGCGCACCGGCCTGCGGGTCACGCATCCGCTGACCGGCGAGCAGGTCGAGGTCTGGGTCGGCAACTATGTGCTGATGAGCTACGGCGACGGCGCCGTCATGGGCGTGCCGGCGCACGACGAGCGCGATTTTGAATTTGCCCATAAATACGGGCTGCCGATCAAGCAGGTCACCGATGTCAAGGGCCAGGCCTACAGCCTGGACGCCTGGGCCGACTGGTACGGCGACAAGCAGCACGGGGTGGCCATCCATTCCGGAAAATACGACGGCCTGGCGTTCAAGCCCTGCGTCGATGCGGTGGCGGCCGACCTGGCGGCCAAGGGTCTGGGCGAGAAGAAAACCACCTGGCGCCTGCGCGACTGGGGCATCAGCCGCCAGCGCTACTGGGGCACCCCCATCCCGATCATCCACTGCGGCGACTGCGGCCCGGTGCCCGTGCCCGAGCAGGACCTGCCCGTGGTGCTGCCCGAAGACGTGGTGCCCGATGGCAGCGGCAACCCGCTCAAACTGCGCCCCGACTTCCTGAACGTGGGCTGCCCCAAGTGCGGCAAACCGGCCCAGCGCGAGACCGACACGATGGACACCTTCGTGGACTCGTCGTGGTACTTCATGCGCTACACCTGCGCTGACAACGCGGAGAAGATGGTCGACGAGCGCACCGACTACTGGATGGGCAACGGCGGCATGGACCAGTACATCGGCGGCATCGAGCACGCCATCCTGCACCTGCTGTACGCACGCTTCTGGACCAAAGTCATGCGCGACCTGGGCCTGACCAAGGTCGACGAGCCCTTCAAAAAGCTGCTCACGCAAGGCATGGTGCTCAACCACATCTCCTCGCGCAAAACCGCGCAGGGCGGCGTCGAGTACTTCTGGCCGCACGAGGTCGAGAACCTCATGGACGCCAGCGGCAAGGTCACCGGCGCCAAGCTCAAGTCGGACGGTAGCCTGGTGGACTATGGCGGCATCGGCACCATGTCCAAGTCCAAGAACAACGGCGTCGACCCGCAAGAGCTGATCGAGCAATACGGCGCCGACACGGCTAGATTGTTCGTGATGTTCGCCTCGCCACCCGAGCAGACACTGGAGTGGAACGACTCGGGCGTGGAAGGCGCGCACCGCTTCGTCAAGCGCGTGTGGGCCTATGGCGCCAAACAGGCCGAAGCCCTCAAGGCCAATCGCCCTGTGGTGCAAGCCGACCTGAGCGATGCGGCCAAAGCGCTGCGCCGCGAGGTCCATGTCATCCTCAAGCAAATCAGCTTTGACTACGAGCGCATGCAGTACAACACCGTGGCCTCCGGTGCCATGAAATTGCTCAACGCGCTCGAAGGCTTCAAGGGCGATGCCAGCGCCGCCACGCAAGCCGTGCTGCGCGAAGGCTATGGCATCTTGCTGCGCACGCTCTACCCCGCCTGCCCCCACCTCACCCATGTGCTGTGGGAGCAACTGGGCTACGCCGCCCAAGCCGGCATGGGCGACCTGCTCGATGCGCCCTGGCCGCAGGTCGACGAGGCCGCGCTGGTGCAGGACGAGATCGAGCTGATGCTGCAAGTCAACGGCAAGCTGCGCGGCTCCATCAAGGTCAGCGCCACCGCCGACAAGGCCGCCATCGAAGCCGCCGCCCTGGCCAGCGAGGACGTGGCCAAGTTCAGCGAAGGCAAGCCGCCCAAGAAGATCATCGTGGTGCCGGGCCGCCTGGTCAACGTGGTGGTGTAAGGTTCACGCCATGAACCGCCGCACCCTGACCTTGTCCCTGCTGGCCCTTGGTGCCAGCGCCAGCCTGGGCCTGCCTGGCTGCGGCTTCGCGCTGCGCCAGCAGCCTACGATGGCCTTCAAGAGCATCCAGCTCGTGGGCTTTGAAGCCAACTCCCCCTTCGCCGCCGAACTGGCCCGCGCCCTGGAAGACGCCGGCGCCACCGTCGTGGACAGCACCGCGGCCGCAGCCACCTTGGGCGCGGCGGGCGGAGCGTCAGGCGTCCAGGCACTGCAATCGCATGTGGTGCTGGAGTCCTTGTCTGACAAGCGCGAACAAACCGTGGCCTCCAGCACCACCTTCGGGCAGGTGCGGGAAATGTCGCTGCGCACCCGCTTTCAGTTTCGGCTGACGCACGCCGATGGCACGGTCGTGATCCCCGCCACCGAACTGTTGCTCAGCAACGACCTGTCGTTCAACGAAAAAGACGCCCTGGCCAAGATGGACGAGTCGGCTGCGCTGCACCGCGCCATGCAGACCGACCTCGTCGAGCAGGTGATGCGCCGCTTGGCGGTGCTGCGCCCCGAGCAACTGGCCCCGCGCTGAGCCGCCATGCAACTGCGCCTGGATCAGCTCGCCGCCCACCTGCAAAAAGCCGGGACTGGCGGACTCAAGCCCATCTACACCCTCTACGGTGACGAAGCCCTGCTGGCGCAAGAAGCCTTGGACACACTGCGTGCGGCGGGTCGTGCCGCGGGCTACACCGAGCGCCAGGTGCACACCGTCTCGGGCGCCTACTACGACTGGTCCAGCCTGCTGGGCGCGGGCAGTGCCATGTCCCTGTTCGGGGACAAACAGCTGATTGAGATCCGCATCCCGTCGGGCAAGCCCGGCAAGGACGGCTCGGTGGCCCTGCAAGCCTATTGCGAACGGCACGCCAACGACGACAGCGTGCTCACCGTCGTCACCCTGCCGCGTCTGGACAAAACCCAGACCACGGGCGCCTGGTTCACCGCCCTGGACAGCGCGGGCGTGACCTTGCGGGTCGACCCGATTGAGCGCCAGGCCCTGCCGATGTGGATTGCGCAGCGACTCGCCGCCCAAGGGCAGCAACTGGAGCCCGGCGAAGAGGGGCAGCGCGCCCTGGGCTTTTTCGCCGACCGCGTGGAAGGCAACCTGCTCGCCGCCCACCAGGAAGTGATCAAACTGGGCCTGCTCTACCCCCCGGGCCGTTTGAGCATCGAACAAATCGAAGAGGCCGTGGTCGATGTCTCGCGTTTCAACGTGTTCAAGCTGAGCGAGGCTGTGCTGTCGGGCCAGATCCAGCGCACCCTGCGCATGATCGATGGACTGCAAGCCGAGGGCGAGGCCGCCGTGCTGGTGCACTGGGCCCTGTCTGAAGAGATCATGGCCCTGTACCGCAGCCGCGCCGCCGTGGATGCGGGCAAGCCCCTGCCCATGGTGCTGCGCGAGCAACGCGTCTGGGGCCCGCGCGAGCGCCTGTTCGAGCGGGTGCTGCCGCGCCTGAAGGCCCCGGCCTTGGCCCGACTGGTGAGCGCGGCCAGCACGGTCGACGGCATCGTCAAAGGACTGCGCCACCCTCAATGGCCCCACGACCCCTGGGAAGCCCTGCGCCGCCTGGCGTTGATGCTGAGCCGCCAACTCGCGGCACCTTGAGCCAGGTCATACATCCCCCAGAACATCCCCCAGAACCAAGGGCGGCGCTGGAAAGCCCGCAGGGTTGGGCTGAATAGCGCTTGTTATATTGGGCAACATCAATACCGCAGAAAGACGATCCGTGAGCGATGGCGCCCTGATTCCTCTGAACCGTTCCGAACACCTGTACTGGGCTGGCGAAGGCTACCTCGGCGCCATCAACCAGCCCTATCTGCTGCGCCTGGACCGTCCGGTGGACGAAGCCCTGGTGCGCCAGACCCTGCGCGAGTTGACCTCGGCCTTTCCGCGCCTGCGGGCCGTGCTTGAGCCCACGCGCACCACCTACAAGCTGCGCATCCTGCCCGACGACCGGCTCGTCGACCAGCTGTTCGACGACGCCTACCGCGTCCAACGGGGGGTCGACGCCTCCTCGCGCGACGAGCTGCACGCCTTCCACACCGAGTTCATCAACGAATCCAGTGGACTCGAGCGTGGCCTGCCCTGGCGAGCCCGCTTCATTGACCACCCGCAACTGCCCGCGCTGCTGTTTTCAGTGCACCACATCATGGGTGATGGGCGCTCGATGGTGCAGATGCTCAGCGCCATCATGGCGCGCCTGAGCGGACAAGCCATCACGCCCTGTCCCTTGCAGTCGTCCAGCATGGTGCCAGCCGTCACGCCCCTGCATTGGTGGCAATGGCCCACCAGCATCGGTGCCTGGTGGCGCAACAGCCGACGCGATGCCCGCGAAGCCGCCGGACAACAGGTGGTCACCCTGGCCCGTCATGCCAGCCCACGCTTCACCACCGTCGGCATCCGCTATCACGAGCTGCCCGGCAACCAGACCCAACTGCGGGCCACCGCCAAAGAACTGGGCACCACGGTCAACACCTTGATGCTGGCACTGGTGGCCAACACTTTTTTGGCCCGCGACCGGCAAAACCCCAAGGCCGTGGCGGCCATCCGCATCTCCGTGGACCTGCGCCGCTACTTCCCGGAAGGACAGCAGCCGGAGTTCGGCAACTTCGTGTCGTCCTTCACCGTCCGGGCCACGCACCAGGCCACCTTGGCCGACCAACTGCGCTCCATC